>CANMZY010000393.1:0-3544 GCA_947502425.1 Verrucomicrobiales bacterium | reverse complement strand
TCAAGATAGTGGTCGGTGAAGGTGTTGTTCTGCTGCGGGTCGAGCACTTCGAGCAGCGCGGACGCGGGATCGCCGCGAAAATCCGCGCCGACCTTGTCGATCTCGTCGAGGAGGATGACCGGGTTGCGGCTTTCGACGCGGCGCAGGCTTTGAATGATGCGGCCGGGCATGGCCCCGACGTAGGTGCGGCGGTGGCCGCGTATTTCCGCCTCGTCGCGCAGGCCGCCGAGGGAGATGCGGGTGAACTTGCGGCCGAGCGCGTCGGCCACGCTTTTGCCGAGGGAGGTCTTGCCGACGCCGGGCGGGCCGGCCAGGCAGAGGATCGGGCCTTTGAGATTGTGCTTGAGCTTGATGACGGCGAGAAATTCCAGCAGGCGCTCCTTGACCTTGCTCAGTCCGAAATGCTGTTCGTCGAGGATTTTCTCCGCCGCCGCGAGGTCGAGCTTGTCCTCGGTGGTCTTGTTCCACGGCAGGTTGAGGAGCCAGTCGAGGTAGTTGCGCGTGATGGCGTACTCGGCGACGGCGGGCGACATCTGCTGGAGGCGTTCCAGTTCCTTGAGGACGACTTTCTGCGGCTCTTCCGGCAGCGGATGTTCCTCGAGTTGCTTGCGGAGACTGTTGACCTCGGTGGTGGTAGGATCGCTCTCGCCCAGTTCGCGCTGGATGGCCCGGATCTGCTCGCGCAGGAAGAAGTCACGCTGGCTCTTGCTCATCGTGTTCGTGACTTCGTTCTGAATTTTCGAGCCGAGCGCGGCGACCTCTAGTTCGCGATCGAGCAGCAGGCGGAGTCGGCTGAAGCGCTCGACCACGTCGCTCGTTTCGATCAGGCGCTGGCGCTCCTCGAGGTTGAGGTTCACGTTGGCCGCGATCAGATCGCTGAGCGCGCCGGGGGCGTGGGTGTTGAGGGTGGCGATGCGGACCTGGTCGGGAACGGCGGGCGTGAGCTTGATGATCTCCTGAAATTTTTGCAGGGCGTTGCGGGCCAGCGCGGTCATTTCCACCGAGTCGTTGGCGATGTCTTTCATCACCTCGATCTTCGCGCGCAGGTAGGGCGACTCGCTTTCGTATTCCTTGAGGTGAATCCGCCAGATGCCCTCGACGAGGATGCGGACGGTGTTGTCCGGAAATTTGAGCATCTTGAGGACGCGCGCGCCGCAGCCGTGCTCCCACAAATCTTTCGGGCCGGGATTGTCCAGTTCGGCCTTGCGCTGCAGGACGAGGCCGATCATGCGGTCGCCCTCCACCACGTCGTCCACCAGCTTGATGCTTTGCGCCGTCTCGACCAGGAGGGGCGTGACCATGCCGGGGAAAATCACAATGTCGGAAAGGCCCAGAATGGGCAGCACGTCCGGCACGGTCTTGCCGGCCATCCTGGCCATGGACGTGTCCGAGGAGCCGGGGGTGGCGCCGAGAATATTGATGAATTCTGTTTCCGGGGAGCTCATCGCGAGTTTTGTGACATTGACTGCCTCAACCCGTCAACAAGTTCAGGAACCGATTATTCCTTGGAAGCAAGCAACGAGCGGCTTTTCTTCGTTGCGGGAACGGCCTGCGGGACGTCCACCCGGAGAAAGCCGTTTTGGTAGGAGGCTTTGGCCTGGCTGAGGTCGTAGCCGGGAGGAAGCTCAATCACGCTTTCGAAGGAGCCGTAATTGATCTCCATGACGAGGAAGGTGCTTTTCGAAGACCGGCAACCGTCGGGGCGATGACCGCTAATAATGAGCCGTGTTCCCTCCACCGCTAGTTCCAGGTCTTCGCGGCGCATTCCGGCCAGTTCCACTTTTACCACAAGGATTCCCTCGGTCCTGTAAACGTCCGTGTTGGGCGCCCACCGGGATTCGGCCGCATCTTCTCTGCCGCCGCCGCCGGTCGAGCTTTTAAAGTAATACAGTGACGAGTTGGCTTTGCACATTGCGGTCACGGGGCTACGGTATCTCACGCACCAAGCCGGTGCAAGTTGGTTTCTATTTCATTTTTACGGTCACCACCGGCCGCTCCCCCCTGCGGGCGTGGAAGACAATGGACTGTTTAGTCCCGTCCCGCGCGGGCGAGGCGCAGCCGCAATGCGTGTCGCGCTGGAAGCTGAACTTCCGCCGGCGCAGACGGCTCCCGGCGAACAATGCCGCCGTTACCGCCACAATGGCCAAGGCTGTAATTTGCTGCCAATCCATGGACACAAGCTAGCGCGCCCGTTCCCCTTGGCAATCCGTGTTTTCGTATCGTGTCATTCTTCCGAATTGGCAGCCGGGCGTGCCCCGGTTAACGTCCCGCCATGTCCGCGCCCATTTTTCGCCACACGCACCGTGTCACCTACGCCGAATGCACCGTCGGCAACCACATCTATTACGGGCGTTATCTTGATCTGCTCGAAGCCGCGCGCGGGGAATTCTTCCGCCACCTTGGCGCGCCCTTTCTCCAGTGGCAGCAGGCCGACACGATTTTCCCCGTGATCGAATGTTATCTCCGTTACAAGGCCGCCGCGCGCTACGATGACGTGCTGGCCATCGAAGTCTGGATCACGCAAATGGAAAAAGTGCGGCTGAATTTCGCCTACCGGATTCTCAACCAGGAAAACTCACTGCTCGTCGAAGGTGAAACGCGCCATGTCTGCGCGTCGCTGCAGGACAAGCTGAAAAAACTTCCGGAGGATCTGGTTGCCCGGCTGCGCCCCTGGCTCGCGGAACCGGCGGGGTGACCGCGTTCAACTCGCGAACATCTTGTCCATGCGCGTGGCCAGGTCCTTGAGACCCTCGGGCGAGCCGCCGCCGCCTTGCTCGGCAATGCCCCAGACGCCCGCGTAACCGATTTCGTCGAGCGCCTTCATGATGCCCGGCCAGTTGTTCGCGCCTTCCAAAAATTCAGCGTCAAACCCGGCTCCTTTCCCGCGCTTCATCGCCAGGTCACGGCTGTATTCCTTGATGTGCAGCCGGGCGATGCGCGGGCCCAGCTTCTTGATCCACGCGATGGGATCGCCGTACCAGATGATGTTGCCCACGTCGAAATGCCACATGACCTGCGGGCTGTTGATTTCGTCGAGGTAGCGCGCCGCCTCGTCCTCCTTCACGATGAAATCGTTCCAGACGTTTTCGATGGAGATTTTCACGCCCGTCTCCTCGGCGAGCGGAATGGCCTTGCGAATCTCGGTGATCGAGCGTTCCCAGCATTGCTCGTAGGTCGTGCCGGTCTTGACCACGCCGCAGACGAGCAGCACCGAACCGGCCCCGTAACGCTTGGCGTCGCGCAACGCCTGCTGCAACCCGGCCAGCCCGGCCGCGCGCACGGCGGGGTTGGGATCGGACAGCGGCTTGCCCCAATGCGTGTCACAGCAGACGCTCGCCGGCTTCAACCCGGTTTCCTCGTAGGCCTTCACCACTTCGTCCTGCTTCATGTGGCTCATCGCCTCCACGCCCTCGAAGCCGGCCTCCTTGATCGCGCGGAACTTTTCCAGAACGCTTCCTTTCACGCCCACCGTCGCGTACATGATCGCCTTTTTGAAGTCGCGCTTTTTGGGGGCATCGGCGGCGCGCAAGGCGAGGGGAGCCAG
>CANMZY010000392.1:0-3546 GCA_947502425.1 Verrucomicrobiales bacterium | reverse complement strand
CGGAGCTGGAGACCGGCATCTACGAACTTTCCGGGGTGGTCTCGCGCAAAAAGCAGGTGCTGCCCTACCTCGCGCATTGTCTGGAGAAGATGAAGTAGAAACCTTCGGCAGAAGACCGTCGGACTCTTTGAGATGGAAACTCGACAACTCTTTTTCTCCACGCGTAACTTCAAGGCCATGAAACTTGATCGACAGAAATCATTATGGTTCGATATTTGGAGATTACGTCATGTCGGATGATTGTTGAAGCGGCATCCCGTTTCGTTAGTTGGACGCAGCGATTGCTGCTCGCAACGGGCGTTGCTGTCAGGCTGTCCGCGCTTTCCGCACCACTGATCATCCAGGCGATGACGCTTCGGAAAGGATCCGTTTATTGGACGGCATTCTATAATCCCATGATGTGGGGGCTGAAGAACAGTTTGACTCAGCCGATTTTTGCCTGGTGCTTCATCGATGTGTGGGACTGTCAGATCGAGTTTCTCTGAGACAAATAGGAGTGCGCAGGAGATTTCGTTCCGGCCCCTTCTAAAACTAACCGAGACCTTCCCGCAGCTTTCGCTGGATTTTTTTCACACCCTGTTCACACTCCCGCCATGAAATTGATTCTGTCCACTCACAACGTCACACTCACCAAGTCCATCGAGGACCACATCCTCAGCCGCATCGACAAGCTCGAGCACCTCGACCGTTTTGCCATCAACGCCCGCGTCACGCTCGAACACGACACCACCAAGACCAGCGACCGGCAGTTCAAGTGCTCCATGCGCCTGGCCGTGCCCGGCCCCGACCTCTTTGCCGTGGATTCCGAGAACGACCTCTACGCCGCCATCGACCTCGTCACCAAAAAAATCGAGCAGCAGATCCGCAAGCGCCAGAGCAAATACAAGGCGCGCAAACACACCCTGGCCGCCCGCACCAAGAGCCGGCGCCAGGCTGCTGACTAGGCCCGGCCGCGAGTGCGAACGGAAAACAGGGCGCGCCCGCCGCGCGCCGGCGTTCGTCCTCTCAATGTCCGTGATTCGACATTTCCATGATTCTCCGCGCCCGCATCGTCGTCCCGGTTTGCACGCCGCCCATTGACGACGGCGCGGTGGTCATGGTCGGCGGGCGCATCACGGCGGTCGGCGCGTGGAGCGAGCTGCGCCCGCGTCATCGCGGGAAAGTTTCCGATCTCGGTGACGTGATCATCCTCCCCGGCCTGGTCAACGCCCATAGCCATCTGGACTACACCGACATGGTCGGGCAGCTCGCGCCCACCAAAAGTTTCACCGACTGGATCAAGTCCATCATCACGCTCAAAGCCGGCTGGAGCTACGCGGATTTCGCACTCTCCTGGTTGCGCGGCGCGAAGATGCTCCTCCGCTCCGGCACCACCACCGTCGCCGACATCGAGGCCGTGCCGGAGCTGCTGCCCGAAGTCTGGGCGGCCACGCCCTTGCGCGTCATTTCGTTTCTCGAACTGCTCAACATCAAAAGCCGCGCCGTCGCCCGGGAACTGGTCGAGTCCGCCGTGGCCCGGCTGGCCGCGCTGCCGCAATCGAGAGATCGCGTCGGGCTTTCGCCGCATTCACCTTACTCCACCACGCCGGGCTTGCAGCGCCTCGCCGCCCGCGCCGCGCGTCAGCACCGCTGGCCGGTCACGGCGCACCTCGCCGAATCGGAGGAGGAATTTGAAATGTTCATATACCGGCGCGGCCCGATGTTCGACTGGCTGAAAAAGCAGCGGGACAATTCCGACTGCGGCCACGGCTCGCCCGTCATGGCCTTCGCGAAGCAGGGATTACTCGCGGAAAACTTCCTCGGCGCGCACGTGAATTATCTTTGGGACAACGACGCGCGCATCCTCGGCCGGCACCGGGCCAGCGTAGTGCATTGCCCGCGCAGCCACGCCTTCTTCCAGCACGCGCGCTTCCCGTTTCAGCAGTTGCAGAAGGCCGGCGTCAACCTCTGCCTCGGCACCGACAGCCTCGCCAGTATGGGCAAAATGCGCGGGGAAAAAATCGAGCTGAACATGTTCTCGGAGATGCGCGCGCTGGCCTCGAAAGTTTCTCTGCTGTCGCCGGAGGACATTCTCCGCCTGGCCACCGTCAACGGCGCGCAGGCGCTGGGTCGCGCCGGAAAAATCGGCGTGCTCGCCCCCAAGGCGCAGGCTGATCTCATCGTCATTCCGTGCGCCGGGAAAATTTCAGATGTTTTTGATGCCGTGCTGCACCATCACGGCGACGTGGCCGCCTCGATGATCGGCGGACGCTGGGCCGTCGCGCCGGCGGCCGGTTCTTAGCGGAAGGATACGGTTTCGTCGGAGCCGCCCGCTTTCAACGCGGCAGCTTGTGAAGTTGAAACCGGGCCGGTCGTTTCGCCTCCGGATCGAATTCCATTTCCAGCCAGCCGCCGTCCTTGAGCAGTTCGATGCCCGCCAGCGAGGGGCAGAGCCGCACCTTGAAATCGCGCCAGTGGCCGGCTTCGCGCAGGGCGGTGCTGAGGCGGCGGACGGTGTTGCCGAGAAACGGAATGGCGGGCATCCCCGCCAGCCGCCGGCTTTTCCACAAGATCAACGGAGAATGGAGATGGCCAATGATCGTCTGCTCGACCTGCGGAAGTCGGCGGCGGATGGACTCGTCATGCCAGAGAAACGGCAGCGCGCTCGGATCATGGCAGAACAGGATCACGCGCTGCTCCGGTTGCAGCGCGTTGAGGGCTGAGCGGATTTCCGCGAGATGCGCGGCCCGCCTCTGTTCCCAAAGCGCGCGTTCCTCCTTCAAAATTTCCGGCGCGAACACCGGCAGCGCGATGAGCGTGGAAGTGACGCCGAGGAAAACGTAACGGCCCGACTCCACCCGCCAGAACAGGCGGAGGCCGAGTTGGCCGGTCGCACGCCGCCAGCTCGCCCAGCGCAGGCCGCCCGCGCCGCCGAAGAGGCTCTGCTTCCCGAACTCATGATCGCCGCAGATGGCGAGCAGTTTTTCGCCGAAGTGCCGGCGGAGCTTGTCCAGACATTCCTGCGCGCTTTGAAACGCGGCCTCGTCGCTGACGCCGACGAAGGCGCTGTCGCACGAGTAGTCGCCGTTGGCCACGACCAGATCAGGCGCGCCGGCCCGGTCGATAAATTTTTCCAGCAGATGATTGTGCCTGAGCGGATCACGCAGCCAGATGAAGTGGCGGTAGGCCTCGCTGGCTGCGCGGAGCAGGGGATTGGTGATGGCCGAGGCCCAGTAGCCGCGCCGCGCCTGTTCGGCCGCCGAGGCGTAATGAATGTCGCTGACCACCAGAAGTGTCGCCATCGCCGCAGGGTGTGCGAACGTCCGGCGAATGACGAGACGGATTGGACCAAGAGTGTGTCGGCTCGCCAGAGCAGGCATGTTTGCCATCTGTCCGGGTGGCGGCGCGGTGGCGGCAGAACGCTTTTTGCATTTGACCGCTCCCGCCAACGGCGGCCCACCTTGAAACTCCTGAAAAAGGCCTGGATTCCGGCCGTCGTTTTTTCAACTTCACAAAACAAGGATTGTCACTAGGATCGGTTGGATCGCTTTCTGGGCGAGGGGTGGA
>CANMZY010000391.1:0-3566 GCA_947502425.1 Verrucomicrobiales bacterium | reverse complement strand
ACATCCGGGAAATATTGCAGGAGACGAAGGCGGATTTGCCGGGGGATTGGGGGAGGGAGTAGGGGGCGAAGATCAAAGTTCAAAGTTCAAAATCTGCGGGCGGGGTTGCGCGATTTCGCCGGGGGCGAGCACGGCGCATTGAGCCGCATCGCCTGCCTTTCCGACGGCTCCGCCGAGTACTCCGGCGCGTGAACGTCACCATGACCCAACTCACCGATTAATTGCTGGCCTCGAATGCCCGCGTTGGCGGCATCAACCATCTGGACGGCAAGAATCCGCCGTCAAAGACCGCCGTCACCGGCATCACGATCGACCTGCTGCGGTTGTTGTTGCCGGGCTTTTTTGACGACCGGCCGGTGCAGCTTCCGCAGTCCGGGTCGAGACTGCGACGCTGATGGACGCGGTGTTGGGCCGCCTTGAGGAGATCTCGAAGAGCCTGTCGTCTGGCGGCGGCGGACGAGCAGTCCTACGACCGCGCCGTGAAGCCGCTGCTCGAAAAGCATGGCGTCACGACCGGGTGGGATTCGAATTTTCACTGCTAAGTTTCCAGGCATTTGAATCAATAGTGGTAGATGGCACCAAACAGCCCAGCCCAACCGAGCATTGAAGTGTTGTTTTTGCAGCACGCGGCGGCGGTGCGCGGGTTTGTGATGGGGTTGGTGCCGGATCGGGCGGCGGCGGATGACGTGTTTCAAGAGGTGTTTTTGACGGTGATGCAGCGGGGGGCGGATTTTCGACGGGACGGGAACTTCCTGGCGTGGGCGCGCGGCATTGCGCGCAACAAGGTGCTGGAGCATTACCGGCGGCAACGCACGGCACCCCTGCCGTTCGACGAGGAGTTGCTCAACTTGCTGGCGGACTCCGCGGAAGATTCCGACGAACTCATGGAGCAGCGGCGGGAGGCTTTGGCGAAATGCCTGGAGCGGTTGGCGCCGCGGACCCGGGAAATTGTCGATCTGCGCTACGGCGATCATGCGCTGACGCCGCCGAAAATTGCCGAGCAATTGGCATGGACCACCAACGCCGTGAACGTGGCGTTGGCCCGGGCACGGGCGTTTTTGCGCGATTGTACCCGGCGAATGCTCGCCAGCGGGGAGGTAACGTGAACGAACGGCTAACAGCTTTGATCGACGGCGTGCTCGACGGGAGACTCTCGCCCGACGAGTGGACCGAGTTGGCCGAGATGCTCCGCGGGTCGGAGACCGCGCGAAAAAGGTACTGGGAAATGGTCGGGCAGGATGCGGATCTGCAGGAATTGGTGCGCGAGGCCGCTGGCCGCGACTTGGCACGCATGGCGGCGAACGAGCTGTCAATCGGACGTGTGTCGATGGCCCTCGCCGACGATGGGGAGTTACGTGCTGATTCGAGTTCCTACTGGCCGCATCGCCGCTCGCTTGCGGCGCGCGGCGTTTTGGCGGTCGCGATCTGTGTCGTCATCGGCTTCGTCATCTGGCCGTCAGCACTGTCGCGCGGTGAACGGTTGGCGACATTGCACTCACTTTCGGGCGACGTCTGGCTCGTAAATCGCCAACAGGCGTTGGTGAAGGCGGCCTCCGGGCAACCGTTTTTCGCTGGCGAGGCCCTGCGTGTCGGTCCCGAGGGAGTGGCCGAACTAACGCTGGCGGACGGTTCATTGGTGGCGCTCGGTGGGGATTCCGTATTTCGATTCGTTGCCGCGGAGGGAGCGGCGAGACCGCGGATGCATCTGGAGTGCGGGGCGGCGGATATCGAAGCCACCCCGCAACCGCCGGACCGCCCGCTGGTCGTCACCACCGAGCAGGCTCGGTTGACAGTGCTGGGGACCCGGTTTCGGCTGTACGCCAGTGCGTCTGGTTCCCGCATCGAGTTGGAAGAAGGCAAGGTGCAATTCGAGCGGCAGTCGGACGGCCAGACCGTGGAGGTCGCTGCGGGGCAGTGCGCTGTCGCCGAGGCCGGACCAACCAGGCCGCTGGTGGCCGAAGTTCTGTCATCCGCCTGGCGGTTACGGCAGGCACTGCAGCGTGCAGGGGATCGCGTCGCGTTTTCGCACGACGGAGCGAAACTAGCGACGGCGGACTCAGGTCGGGTCAAGCTGTGGAATGCCGCCACAGGTGAACCGCAACGGATGGTTGACAAGGTGGGACGGTTCGACTGCCTCGCATTTGCGCCGTCCAACGAATCCCTCGTAGCACTGGGCGAAAGTGGCAAGGTCTTGTATTGGGCGCTCGACGCGAAGTCCCCGAAATCCGCGGAACTTAAGACTGAAACGGGCAGGCTGCGACGGTGTGCGATTTCGCACGATGGTCGGTGGCTCGCTCAGACCTCCGATATTGCAGCGGGCTATTTGCCGATCTGGGAAGTGGATGACGTGGGGGCAATCTCGCTGGTCCGGTCGATCCCCATGAAAATGAGCGGCGTGGCGATCACTGCGACATCGCGTGGACCGCGAGTCGTCGCCGGCAACTGGAACGGCACGACTGTGGTCTGGGACGCGATAACGGGCAGCGAACTGGCTCGGTACCAATTTCGCTCGCAATTGCACGTTTTGGCGTTGTCCGGCGACGGTCGCCAGTTGTGCGGCTACGGCAACGCGAGCGGCCTGGTGATTCTGGACACGGAATCCGGCGAGCAACGGGTGCTGTGGCCGAGCGGGAGCGTGGCGGTGACCTGCCTGCGGTTTTCGCGCGACGGTCGCGAGTTGATTGCCGCGATGGCGGACGGCTTGGTGCGCGGTTGGTTGACCGAAACCGGCGAAGCGACCTTTGTGTTGCCGACGGGCGATGCGCGAGTCTTGTCGTTGGCTGTTGCCGATGACGGGCGCTCCCTGGCAACGGTCGGCGACAAGGGAAGCGTCAGGCTCTGGCAACGCGAAGACTGAATCCGAGGCACCAAATCCGAAACAAACTCCCATGACGGAAACCCCGATAACCAAAACGAAGGCACCCGGTTTGAGTGCGTTTCGCACACTTGGATTTCGGATTTCGGGATGCTTGCTTCTGCTCGCGCTTCCCTGCGGCCTGGCATTCGCGGCCGAGTTGAAATTCGCCACCGGGGCCGAAAGTCGCGCGGAGTTCGAGCGGGTGGTGAAGCCTTTTTTTGCGAAGCACTGCGCGACTTGTCACAACGACAAGAAGGCCAAGGGCGATCTGAATCTTGCCGAGCTGGACCCCGACATGAAGGCCAGCACCAGCGGGGCGCGCTGGGCGAAGCTGGTGCAGAGCCTGACCGAAGGCGACATGCCGCCCGAGGAAAAGCCGCGTCCAGAGACGGCGGGGATGGAGGCGGTGATTCGCTGGGCGCACGCCGAGGCGAAGCGAGCCAACAAGCACTTCGCGAAGCGCGCGAGCTACGCGAATGGCAACGCGGTGCCGCACGAAGTCCTGTTCAACCCAGCGAGCATCCCGCCGTTCGATGGGTCGCCGCGCGTCCGCCGGCTGAGCCCGGAAATCTATGCGGCGGCGTTCCTCGACAAGGGCAAAGCGAAGGGCGTGAGCCAGCCGTTTTCCGGCGAGGGCCGGACGACTTTCAAGGACATGGGTGCGCCGAAGATGGACGAGCCGGTGACGATGCAACTGCTGCAAAATGCC
>CANMZY010000390.1:0-3580 GCA_947502425.1 Verrucomicrobiales bacterium | reverse complement strand
CTCCTCGAAATCATTGCCGGCGGCCGACTCGAGAAAGTCCATGAAAAAATGACCAGAGGTCGTTTCCTTTTCGCCTAACAGGATGGTCTCGCTGGACTGCGTGATCACGGATTCAGGTATCGACTTGTTCAGAATTGTCGTCATCGAAAAAATTGGCAGGGTCGCCTGAAAATAATCATTCCAGCCGTTCATGATGTAGCTGCGCGGCGCGGAATCCGCCGGGTAGGCCGGATCGTTGAGCGCCGTAGCCGGCTTGAGGCCGTCGGATGGACACCGCAAAATTCGCGGATCCTTGTAGCCTTCGAGCAGCTTCGTCGGCCAGCTGTTGGGCAGTTGCCGGGACGGGTGCAACCCCTCGTTGTCATCCACATACATGACGAGCGAAAGGCCGAGCTGGCGGAGATTGTTGTTGCAGCTAATGCGGCGGCCGGACTCCTTGGCCTTGCCCAGGGCCGGGAGCAGCATGCCCGCGAGAATCGCGATGATGGCAATGACCACCAGCAGCTCGATGAGCGTGAAGCCGGACTTTTTTTCAATGCGTGCTTTCATTTTCGCTTCTAGTAATTTTAGGACAAACATTGGCACAATCTCGAATAACATGACAACGCAATCGTCAACTCACATCGTATGACAAAAACCGGAATCTTCTTAATCGTCGTGGCTCTCGCTCTCGGCGCGACCTATTTGTACCGGAATACCGACTTGTTCGTCCCTTCAACTATTCACATTCAAGCACTGGTCCGCCCAACACGTGTTGACCCCACCACCCGTTTCGACGACACCTCCGTCGCGCCCGTCTCCTTCGCGTTCGATAAAAAGTTTTCCCTGACCGAGGTGATGGTGGTGAAGGCCAACGATGCGAAGGTGAGCAAGTTTCCCCATGCCTTCTGGCATCTGATCTCGGATTCCAATTCCGTGCCCGTGAAATCGCTCGTCTATGGCGGGATGGCACCCAAAGGGATGAAACCAAAAATCCCCAAGGCGCGGCCGGAGCCGCTTGAACCCGACGTGGTTTACACCCTCATCGTCAAGGCCGATAATTACGAGGGGAAGATCGATTTCAAAACCAAGGAGTCCGTCAAGCCGGCGAAGCCCTGAGGGCGGTCACTCTGTCCGCGCCGTGCGCGTCACCGTCAGGCGTGCCACGCGCCGGTCGTCCATTGCCTCCACCCGCAGCTCGCAGTCGCCCGCCATCACCCCGTCGCCCTCCTTGGGAAATCCGCCCAGCCGGTGCGTCATCCAGCCGCTGGCCGTCGTGATCCCCTCCTCCGCCAGCGGCGCCCGCACCAGCTCCGCGAGATCGTGGAGCGGCAGCGCTCCGTCCGCCTCCCAGGATTCCTCGCCCGTCTTCACTAGCAACGGCTTTTCCTGGTCGAACTCGTCCTGAATCTGCCCGACCAGCTCCTCCAAAATGTTTTCCAGCGTCACCATGCCCACCGTGCCGCCATGTTCATCCACCACGATGGCGAAATGCAGTTTGCGCTCGAGAAAAAGCGACAGCAATTTTTCCAGCCGCGCCGTCTCCGGCACGTAAATAATTTTCCGCGCCACCGGCAGCAAGTCCGCGCCGCACTTCGCCCGCAGCCGCAGCGCGTACAAATCCTTGATGTGAACAACGCCCAGCGTGCGGTCAGGATTGCCGTCCTCGCACAACGGGAACCGCGAGAACCGCGTCTTCTCCGCCACGTCCAGGCACTCGGTCAGGCTCGCCCCGGTGTCGAGGCTGACGATCTCCTGCCGCGGGCGCATCACCTCGCGCACAATACGGCGGCGCAGATCGAAGGCATTCAGGACAATGTTCCGGCCCAGGGCGGCGCTGCCTCCGCCCGTCTCGCCGGCTCCCAACAACAGCCGGATTTCGTCCTCTGAATGCAACACCTCGTGTTCGGCGACCGGCTGCAGTCCCGCGCGATGCAGCATCCAGAGCGAACTGCGGTTCAGCACCCAGATGAAGGGATACGACATCCAGTGGAACGCCCGCAGCGGATGCACGATCCAGAGCGCCACCGGCAAAGGCCGCTGAATGGCCAGCCATTTCGGCGCCTGCTCGCCGGCGGTGATGTGGAGAAAGGTGATGACGGAAAAACCCACCACCACCGCGATGGAATGCTGCACCTTCACCGACTCGACGCCCAGCGCCGGCCAGAGCGGCTGGAGCAGCGCGGAAAAAATCGGCTCGCCCACCCAGCCCAGCCCCAGGCTCGCCAGCGTGATGCCCAACTGGCAGGCGCTCAGGGACGAATCCAGATTGCTCGTCACCCGCCGCACCATCCGCGCCCGCCAACTGCCCTTGGCCAGGAGCGGGGCCAGTTGCGTGTCGCGAATCTTCACCAGCGCGAACTCCGCCGCGACGAAGAACCCGTTCAAAAAGACCAGCACCGCCACCGCCAGCAACTGCCAGACGATACTCATGATCGCGTCGAAGCTCACAGGCTCACCTCCCCGAAGATCGCCTGGAGAATGTCCTGCAAACTCACGACCCCAATCTCCTTCCGGTCGCGCCCGAGCACGATGGCCAACCGTTGCCCGCCGCGTTGGAGATGGCGCATGGCGGTTTCCAGCCGCATGTCCTCGTCGAGATAGGCGGCGGGTTTCAAATGGTCTCCGGCGGTTTTGCCCGGCTCCAGGTCGCCCACGTAAAGCAGCGAGCGCAAATTCACCAGGCCGGCAATGCGCCGCTGCGCGCCCTCGCCCTCCCAGACCGGCAGCCGGCTCAAGGAACGCCCGCGGCACAACTCGAGCACCTCCGTCACCGGCGTCTGCGTCGTCACCGTCACCACTTTCGCGAGCGGCGTGGTGATCTGCTTGACCGTGCGGTTTTGCAGGTCAAGCACCCGGTTGATCAGGCCGCGCTCATCCAGCGTCAGCCCCGCCGCGGATTCCTGCATGACGCGCCGCAGCTCATCGCGGCTGCCAAACAGATGGCCGGTGAAAATCTTCCCGCCCGTCAGGCGCAGGACCAGCGCCGAGACCCGCGCCATCAGCCAGACCAACGGCCGCAACAGCGCGTGGACCGTGCCGAACGGCCGCGAAAAAAGCAGGCACAGCCGGTTCGGGTAGAGCCGGAACAGCATCTTCGGCAGCAGTTCAAACGCCCCGTAAAACACCAGTCCACCCGCCACCAATGCCACCCAGAACCACACCGTATGCTGGTCGAGCCACTCCCGCAGCTTCATCACCACCAGGCACACGGCCGTGAAATTCGCCAGCGTGTTCCCGACCAGGATCGTCCACAAAAAATCCTCCGAGTTTTCCAGATAGCCGTGCAGCACCTTCGCGCTCGGCTTGCCCGCGCGCACCAGCCGCCGGATGCGCAGCCGGCTCAACGCGAACACCCCCGACTCCATGCCCGACATGAAGAACGAAAGCGCCAGCGCCGCGCCCAGGGCCAGAATGAAAAGCGGGGTGTCCATCAGACGTGAAGTTTGAATTTCGACGCGGGCAGCCGCTCCACCAGCACCTCGCGCACGCGCCGGTCATCCACCGCCTGCGCCGTCAGTTTCAAGCCGCGAAATGTCACCGACTCGCCCGCCGCCGGCACCGCCTCGTTCTGCAAGACCAGCAGGCCGCCCATCGTCTC
>CANMZY010000389.1:0-3593 GCA_947502425.1 Verrucomicrobiales bacterium | reverse complement strand
TGGCCGAACTCCGCGCGAACATGGTGCGCGTGGATGCGGATTTCAGCGCCACGCCGTTCAAGGCGAAGATCTCCAACGCGGAACAATTGCGCGTCCACACGATGCTGGTCATCGGCGGTCGCGACCTGGAAGCCGGCGCGGTGAGCGTCCGCCTCCACCACGGCGGCCCGCCAGGCGCGAAGCCGAAGGGGGAGGTCGCGGCGGATATTCTGGCGAGTATTCGGGAGCGGCGGGCAGTTTGATTGCTCCGCGGCGTTTTTGGGCTAGGATTTCGCCGCAGATGGATCCGACTCTCTTCACGCCGTTGAATGTCGTAATCGTGCTTTTTCCGTTTTGAGTCTCCAGGAGATTTTGATCCGTGATCTCTTCGAACGAAAGGAATTGCGGCAATGTTTCGGACTACCGCCAAGCGGAAAGCAAAAACAAGCCAGCCCGCATTTGGAGGGAACGTCAGATTGACAGGAAGTCCGGCCGTGGTTAAATGCCGCTTACCGCGATTTCATTTTATGACACCTCTCCATACTGACGAACGGCCGGCCGGGGCGGCCGGATTATTTCCCTCCACGTTCAAATACACCATCGTCGGCGCCGCTTTTTTCATCGCGGGCGTCTCGGCCTACTTTTCCGTGCAGGGACTCGGCCTGCTGTTTGTCGGTTCCTCCACAGCGGTGATGATCATGGCGGCGAGCCTGGAGGTGGGCAAACTGGTGGCCGCCTCTTTCCTCTACCGCTACTGGGACCAGATCAACCGCGCGATGAAAATCTACCTGGTCCTCGCGGTGCTGCTCCTGATCGCGATCACCTCGCTCGGCAACTACGGCTATCTCGCCCGCGCGTATGAACGCACCCACACCCAGATCGGCCTGCTTGAAGGCCAGATCGCCGGCCTTCAGAAGGAGATCAATGACACGCAGCATCAGATCGACGGCGCGCGCGGGTCGGTCACGAAAGTCAGCGAGGCCGGCCGTGAGGACATCGGCAAGGTCCAGCAGCGGATCACGGCGGGCAGCGAGTCGTTGAACCAGGCCCTGGCCCGGATTCAGGAACGGCGGAAAACCGCGCAGGAACGGCGTGACCGGGATTTGCAGGTGCCCGTCCTCCGCACGGCGGAACAGGCCGAGGTGTTGAAGAAATCCATTGCCGCCGAGGAGGCCGCCCTCGCCGGCTTGAACGACCGGTTGGCCGCGCTCGACCTCGCCGCCGGCCCCGCTGGCACCGTCGAGGCAGCCGCCATCGCCGCGCTGAACGACCGCGTGCTGGTGCTGGACCGCGCAGTGGACGCCTACACCAAGCAGGGCGGTCCGGGATTTTTCAAGCGGGACAGCATCAGGAAGGGACAGGAACTGCGCGAGCAGCAGCGCCCGGCGCGCGAGGCCATCTCGACTGAACTCGCCGCGCATCGCGCGCGCATCGAACAATTGCGGGGCGGGCACGAGAAGCAGCAGCAGGCGGCGCGCGAGGCCATCGCGCAGGAGCTGGCCTTGCATCGCGCGCGCATCGAGCAGTTGCGGGGCGACCATGCGAAGCAGGCTGAATCCGCCGACCGCGAGATCACCGCCGTGCGCGAGCAGTCCACGCAGGAGACGGCCCGACTTGACGCCGAGGAGCAGGACAGCCGCAAGACCAGTTCCGCCGGTGTCGCCGAACTGGAGAAGCAACTGGCCGCCCTGCAATCCCAGGGCCAGACGACCGTCTCGACGGGCGACACGCAGGCCGAGTCGCTCTATCAGCGCATCCGCACCCGCAACGAGGACATCCACCGTTTGCGCGGCCAGATCGCCGCCGTGGACATCGGCTCGTACCGTTTCGTGGCCCGCGCGTTCGACGCGACTGCTGATGATGTCGTGAAATGGTTGATGCTCGCCCTGGTGCTCGTCTTCGATCCGCTGGCGGTTTCGCTGGTCATCGGTTTCAACCTCGTGCTGCTGCGGGACCGGCCGCAGTCCCGATCACTGGCGACCCTGGGGAGCGGAGCGGATGGAACCGTGACGGCGGATTCGTCCGCGCCCTCGTCCGCTGCGCCCCGGTCCCGGCGGATGGCCTGGGTCGTCAGCCTGTTTCTGCTGGCCGCCATTCTTGGAGCGGTGGTGCTCGCGGGCCTCTGGGGCAGGAACAAATTCCGCGACCAGGCGCTGGCCTCGCATGGCCGCCTGATTCCGGGCGGAAGCTTTGCCCTGATGACGCTGCGTCCCGATGATTTGAGCCGGTCCACGCAGGGGAAGACGTTCGCCGACTGGCTGGGAAAAGCGGGCGGCAAGACGGTTTCGGACTCGGTGGCCGGGCTGCTGACCAACGGTTTTGATCCGGCGGCCGATGTCTATGTTTTCGCCAAGTTTCCCGCGAAGGCGGCGGCCGGGAAGAGCGACCGGCCCGTGATGTTGTGCGGAATTGTGGCGCGGGTTTCCGATCCCGTGGCGGTCGAGGCGGCCCTCTCGCGCCTGGCCGATCAAGTCAGCACCAGCCTGCGCACGACCTCCAACGCCGCGCCGTCACTCGCGCGCAACCGGCTCATGATCCGGCACGCGACGGGCCGCTACCTGGATCCCGAGGGCGGGTTCTTCACCTTCGGCCTCACCGGGCAGTCGGTCATCATGCTGATCGAATTCGAGGGGAACCCCCAGGCACCGTGCGTCGAGGACGAAATCCGCCGCTGTCTCGCCCAGACCGGTCCCGTGGCGGGCGAGGCCGCCGAAGCCGCCGAGCAACTGCCACCGCGCGCCCGCAGCCGGGATGGGGCGATCTCGCTGTGGTTCGACTCGGGGCGGTTTTGCAATCATCTCCCCAAGAATGCTGCCTCGCAGGCGCGTTATCAGCAGCTCGAAAAACATCTCGGCTTCGATCTGCTCCTGACCGTCCAGCGCGCCGCCGACGATCAGTTGAACCTGGTCGCCGATTACGCCTACCAGTCCGACCGTTTCAAAGACCGCCAGCAGCCCACTCCGCTCCAGGTGGTCGCCGGTCTGGGACCGGCGGAAACTTCCGGCCTCGGCGGGCGGCTGATGGACCGCTGCCTGGACACGCTGGACTACGATTCGCTCATCGAACGGCTGCGCGCGGCGCTGGGCGGGACGAACGGCGCGAGCGCCCAGCAGGTGTTGATTGAAAAATCGTTCACCTCGGAACGCGCGGCGCGCTTTGTCTTGAACGCCCGTTACGATCCGCAGGCCGGGCCACCGCTCATCGCCGCGATGCAAACTCTCTTTCAATGAACCCAAACTTCAGCCGCTCGCGCCTGACCCTGCTCGTCCTCGCCTGCTGTCTCGCGCTGACCGCGTGCCGGACCCGGCTGAAGACCACCGTCGAGTCCGCGCCGCCCCCGCCCCCGCCGCCGGCTGAACCTGCCGAGAAGGTTCGGACGCCGCCGGCTCGTGCTGGTCGCGGGGAACCGAAGGAGCCGCCGGCCGCCGTCTTGCCCCGGACTGCTCCAGTGGCTCCGCCGCCGAAGGCTCCACCCGAAACACCACCTCCGAAAATTGGCGTGGTCCCCGTTCCAGCCCCGCCGCCTCTTCTCTCTACTCCGGGGAAACCCATCAACGATGTGACCACGGGCGTTGCTCCCCGCGGCATCCCGCCCAAGGATGTTCCGGCCGCGC
>CANMZY010000388.1:0-3611 GCA_947502425.1 Verrucomicrobiales bacterium | reverse complement strand
ATCATCGAGCGCAATATCGGGCTGGCAAAAAACAAATCGCAGCCCATCTGCCAGGACACCGGGAGCGTTGTTTTCTACGTCGAAGGTCCGGTCGGCTTCGACCAGATCGCCTTCGAGGAAACGGCCCGCGAAGCCGTAAAGCTGGCGACGAAGAAGGGGTTCCTGCGCCAGAACTCCGTGGACTCGCTCACCGGCCAGAACGACGGCACGAACCTTGGGCCGGGCGCGCCCGCGCTGCATTTTCACCAGCACCGCGCGGCGGAGGTGACGGTGAAATTGATTTTGAAAGGCGGCGGCTGCGAAAACGTCGGCGCGCAATACTCGCTGCCCATCGAGAAACTCAACGCGAACCGCGACCTGGACGGCTGCCGCAAGGTGATCCTCGACGCCGTCTTGCAGGCGCAGGGCAAGGGCTGCGGGCCGGGCATTCTGGGCGTGTGCATCGGCGGTGACCGCGCCACGGGCTACGAATTTTCCAAACAGCAGTTTCTGCGGACGATTCCCGACCGCAATCCGAACCTCGAACTCGACGCGCTCGAGCAGGACATTTTGCAGACGGCGAACGAACTCGGCATTGGCCCGATGGGCTTCGGCGGCAAGACGACGTTGCTGGGGGTGAAGATCGGCGCGGCGAACCGCGTGCCCGCGTCCTTTTTCGTGAGCGTCAGCTACATGTGCTGGGCCTACCGGCGTCAGGGCGTGACGCTGGATGCGGAGGGGAAGATTGGGAAGTGGTTGTATTGAGAAGCCACGAATGGACACGACTTTGAACCGTGACGTGACCGACCAAATACAGAGGCACATGGTTGATGAATGAGGACGGAAAGTGCGGCTCTCGCTGGCTGAACGCCGCCAGTTTTTCCGTTGACCGAGGGCGCGTTCACCCTAGATTGCGACCGATGATTACTCACACCGTTGCATGCAGACGGGCCGGGCTGGAGCCGAGGCTTTCTTTCTCCCTTAATCTGCGCGCGCTGTCCCGTCTCCTCGCCCTGCTCCTGCTCGTGGGCGCGCTCACGGCCTGGGCGGAGGAGGGGGACGATGCTTATCTGAACATCATCACGCTCGTCGATGACGCGGACACGTTGCACAAGGGCAAGAAGCTGGACGCGGCCAAAATCAAATATCTCGAGGCGCAGGCGGCCTTGCTCAAGATCAGAAAAGATAACCGAAACTGGAACCCCCGGCTGGTCGCCGCCCGGTTGACTTATGTCGCGGAAAAAATCTCCGAGCTTTCCCCGCGGATCGTCCCTCCTGAAGAACGCGGCATCGGCACGACGCCGGCCCCCACGCCGGCCGCCGGGCCGCAGGTCAAGCTGCTGGAAGCCGGAGCGGAGCCGCGCCAGGTGTTGCGCTTGAAGCCGAAGCCGGGCGAAAAGCAGTCTGTCACCATGACCGCGAAGACGACTTTGACCGTCGAGTCTCCCGCCGGGCCCGCCCCGCCCGTGAGCATGCCGGGGATTCAGATGACGTTGAGCTTGTCGCCCAAGAGCGTCTCGCCCGATGGCGTCATCGACTTTGAACTGGTGTTGGCAGAGGTCGAGGTGTTGGCGGGAAATGACGTGCCACCGCCAGTGGCTGAGGCGGTCAAGGCATCCATGACCGGCATGAAGGGGCTTCTGCTGGCGGGCACCATGACGGACCGGGGGTTCGGCAAAAAAATTGAGGCCACGATTCCGGCCGGCACCAACCCGGCGGCGCGCAAGGCGATGGAGGAAATGAAAGATTCGGTGGCCGACACCAAGTTCATCCTGCCCGAGGAGCCGGTGGGCCAGGGCGCCAAATGGGAGATCAAAAACCGGATCAAACCCCAGGGCGTCACGATCGACACCACGACCACCTACGAACTGGTTTCTATGGAAGGCACCGTGCTCACCATCCGGAGCGCCATTCGGCAGACGGCGGGACCCCAGAAAATCCCCAATCCGTTTCTGCCTGGGAGCATGGCTGATCTGACCAAGTTTGCCAGCACCGGCACGGAGACCCTCACCGTCGATCTCGCGAAAGTATTCCCGATCCGGCAAAGCATCGATAGCCACGACGAGAAATCCATCGTCATGGACGTGGCCGGCCAGAAGCAGGCCATATCCGTGAAGACCGACACGAACGTCCGCGTGGAACCGAAGTGAAAGTGACCGCGCGGAAAAGGGGAAGCATCCCGCGGCCCGGCCTTGCCCGGCCAGCACGGCACGAACCGCCTCGGCCAGTTCGCGGGGCTTGTAGGGCTTGGGCAAAAACCGGTCTACCCGCTCCGTCGTGTCATTGAGCACTTCCGGCCCGGCGGTGCCGCTGACCATCACCACTTTCAAGGTGGGATGCGCGCGTTTGCAGAGGGTGAGCAACTGGATGCCGTTCATCGAATCCATCTGGTAATACGTGAGGAGCAGGATCGGCTTGGGCGTTTCGTCCTGAAAAGCTTTGAACGCCAGCGCGGGGTCGTGAAACTTTTTGAAGCGATACCCGTCGGCCATCAGCGAAACCTCGGCCAGATCCAGCAGCATCGGCTCGTCAGCGACGAGATAAATCAACGGGGCCAGTCCGCTGGCGGACTGGTTCGAAAGGGCGGGCGTTTGATTCAGGATGGCAGGATGTTCCTACAACCTCGGAGGAATGTAAGCACTGGCGCGGACACCCCGGCGCGGCCGCATCCAGATAGCACCACCGTCAGCTAGGGCGGGCAGGAGCTGGAAAGTTTTTGGACGACACCGGCCGAGCGGAGCGACGACGGCGCTTGCGGACGGCCGGGCGCGAACGAATTCTTGGCGACGCTCCTTCCCCAAAGCGGTGTCGCGGCCGACTTGCTATCGCCGTCCAAAACGCGGCCGCGCTCGTCATTTGTCCTCCGCCAAAAAAGTTACCACGATCAGCCGGTGATCCGACCCGACGCCCCAGTTCGGCAGTGTCGGAATGAAGGTTTCGTTCGTCACCCATTCGCGCGCCAAGCCACGGCTGACCATGATGTAATCGATGCGGCTGTAGCGGTCCTCCTTCGCGTAGTGATGCGTCCAGGTAATTTTCGGCGGCGGAGCGCGCGGGTTTGCGCCCGGTTGGTCGTCGCCGTTGCGCTCAGCGGGCCGCGTGTCGATGAGCGCGTGCCGGCGTCCGATGATCGCGCGCGTCGAGCGAGCGTCTGGCGTGTCGTTGAAATCCCCGAGCACGACGAGGTTCACGTCCGGGTCGAGGGCGAAGCGGGCGTCGATCTTGGCGCGCAGTATTTTCGCCTCCTCCGTGCGCAGTTCCGCCTCGTCGGCCTCGTAACCGGGCAGGCGCGATTTCAAATGCGCCGTGAGCAGCGTGAAGGTGTAATTGGTCGTGACCCGGACATCGACCTCGGCAAAGCCGCGCCGGACGTGATACTGCTTCGCGAGCAGCACGAAGGAATCATTCGTGTGCGGCCGACGGGCGATGATCGGAAACCGGCTCAAGACCGCGAGGTGGATGTTGGTGTCCCACGCGGCCACATGCTCCCAGTGCGGATAGTTCAACCCCCCGGCCTTGAGCGCGGCGCGCAGTTCCAGCAGCGCGTTCGTGCCGCCCACCTCCTGGAGCGCGAGCACGTCGGCCCGCGCGGCATGAATGGACTCGCGGATTTTAGCCCGGGCCGCCGCCGG
>CANMZY010000387.1:0-3651 GCA_947502425.1 Verrucomicrobiales bacterium | reverse complement strand
CCGGTCGGCTTCCCGCAGAATCCGAATCTTGTCTTCCGTCGTATACCGCTTGCCTTTCATGTCTGTTGCCTTTCTTTGTTGGCCCCAGACTAACACTTCACACGGCCCGAATAAACGAGGTCACGTCACTCTTCGGCGTGGCTAAAAACAGACTTGCCATACCGGCCAAAAGGCATAGAACAGGAAGCAGATTAACCCGACGCAAAAGCAATTCTACCTAAACCGCGTAGCGTTCAGAAAGCAATTTCCTATCAGTACCAGCGCATCGACCCGCTGGGCTTCGCCTTCGACAACTACGACGCCGTCGGCCAGTGGCGCACCGAGGAGCGCGTGACCGCCGGCAAAGGCGCCAACCCGCCCGTCAACGCCAACGGCAAGCTCGCCGACGGCCGCGCCTACGACGGCCCGGACACCTTCAAACAACTGCTCGTTCAGGATCTCGACCGCTTCGCCGAGGCGTTCGTCGAGCAACTCGCCACCTTCGCCCTGCGCCGGGCGATGACCCTGGATGACGCCTCCGCTTTGAAAAACATCGCGTTGACGGCACGCAAAGATAATTACAAGCTGCTACCCATCCTCGAAGCCTTGGTTTCGTCCGAACTTTTTCAGAAACGCTGATGCTTTCCGGGACCAAATATCAAATGCCCAATCACACCCAAGCTCAACTGGTCTCCCGCCGCCGCGCCCTGAAAAGTCTCGGCGCCACCGCGGCCCTCCCGCTGCTTGGTAACACGCAGTTCCTCCTTGCGGCGGAAAAACCGGCGTCCGCGGTGGACCTCCAGCGCGGACTCGCCGGCCATTGGAAATTGCAGGGCGACTGCCGCGACCACTCCGGCGGCGGGCATCACGGAATCAATCACGGCGTGGATTTGCAGGCCGGGGCGTTCGATGGGCGCGGGGCCTTCATCGAAGTGCCGGCGAAGGACGCGCTCCAGTTAGGGCGCGGCGATTTCTCCCTCTCCGCCTGGGTGCATACGGACAAGATTGTCGATGACACGCTGGGCGATGTGTTGAGTTGGTATGACCCGCAGTTGCGCCGGGGCGTGACGCTGAATCTCCATGCCAGCGCGGGCGGCTATCAGTCGTCCGGCGATGACCGGCATGTGAGCTTCGGCATCGACAACGGGAAGCTCGGCGAATGGCAGGACTGCGGGCGACCCAATCCCACCAGCAATTACGTGAGCAATTCGCTCACGGTCTTCGACGGGCACCTCTACGCCGCGACCATCGACGCGCAGGACGAGGCCGGCTGGTCACATGTTTATCGCTACGCCGGGGGCAAGGAGTGGATTGATTGCGGCCGCGTGGGCAACCGCCGGACCACGGGTGTCATGGCCCTGATTGTGCATCAAGGCCATCTCTACGCCGGCACTTCCACCTACGATTGGACCCGCGTTTTCTCCGGCAAATACGACCCGGCGCGGGTCTATCGCTACGAAGGCGGGACGAAGTGGACCGACCTCGGCCAGCCCGGCCAGATGCTCCGCATCAATTGCATGGCGACCTTCGGCGGGCGGCTCTACGCGGGCGGCGACCGCGGGCTGCCGCCGGCTGGTGAGCGGCAATGGACCGGCCGGCCGTATCAGGTTTTCGTCCACGAAGGCGGCACGACCTGGCGCGTCGCCGGCAGCTTCCCCGCTGAGCCGCCGCAGAACTGCTATCCGCACGCGATGGCCGTGCATGACGGCCGGTTGTTTGTGGGTTACCCGAACGTCCACGCCTTCGACGGCAAACGTTGGGAATTCGCGGGCACGCCGCTGGGCGACACGCCGGTCGAGCTGAAACCGATGCTCCAAGTGCATTCGCTCGCGGTGTTCCGTGGGAAGCTGCAGGCCGGCATGTGGCCGGAAGCGCGCGTTGTCGAGCACGTGCGCGGCGAGCAGTGGTTGGACCGTGGACGACTCGGCGACGGCACGGAAATCAACGCGCTGACGGTTTACAACGGGAAGCTTTACGCCGGGGCGATTCCGCGTGGCGAAGTCTCGCGCTACGATGAACAGGCCGGCTGGACCTCGCTGCGGAAGTTTTTCTCACCGCCGGGCTGGGAGCCGGGTCCGGCGACCGCACCGGTGCGCGAGGAAATCAATAACTGGACCCGCGTCACGAGCCTCACGGTCTTCCAGGGCCGCCTCTTCGCCAGCATCGGCAGTTGCACCAGCGCGGCGCAGGACGCCCCGGCGGGCGTTCGCGGGAGCGTTCACTCGATGCAGGCCGGGCAGTGCGTTTCTTATGACAAGGACCTCGGCGCGGGCTGGCGGCATCTCACCGCCGTGCGTCAGGGCGGCGAACTCCGGCTTTACGTGAACGGTCGCCTGGCGACGAAATCCGCGGCGTTCAACGCGGCGGATTACGACCTGACCGTGAAACAACCTTTGAAGATTGGTTTCGGCGAGCAGGACTATTTCACCGGGCGCATCCGCGAAGTGCGGCTTTACCAGCGGGTGCTGGCGGAGCGTGAGATTGCCGCACTGCACGAATCACCTAATCTCGGCGAAGCCCGATGAACGATTTGCAGTCACAGGTATCGCGACCGTGTCGGTAAACTTTCGGACCCAAAATATTTTATGGCCAACATCCCCTCGCAAAACTGGTTGCTAAACCGCGCAGCGTCCAGAAAGCAAATTCCTATCAGTTCGTCTCCAGTCCGAACTTTCTGCGCGTCGTCGGCTTCCGCGACTACCCCCACCGGATGCGCGGGCTGGGCAACAAGTGGCGGAACCTTCAGCGGCTGCTGGAGAAGCGGCGGCAGATGACGTCAGCCCCGGAGCAGGTGCGGTTCGAGAGGGTGGCTCCTGTGGTAAAGACGCCCTTCGAGCCGGACGACGACGCCATCATCATGACCAACGCGCTGGAGATGGCGTTCCAATTGGAGCGCCTCGGCTGCGTGGTGGAGCGCACGCTCTGCACGGACCGCCATGTGTTCCCGCCGCTGGACTGGCTGTTGAATCTCACGCCGCTGCGCCACGGGATGCTGTGCGCGTTCGTGGTCGCGCGGCGGAAGGATTGAGTTTGTGCCGGCGACCCATATGAGCAACACCGACTGGGAGGGGCAGTATCAGGCAAAGGACACGCCTTGGGACAAAGGCGAGGCGTCACCCGGCCTCGTGGACTGGCTCACGACGCACCCGGATGCGCGGCGCGGCGCGGTGCTGGTGCCGGGCTGTGGGCTGGGACATGACGTGCGCGCTTGGGCGGTGGCGGGGTTTTCAGCAACGGGCTTGGACATCGCGCCGAGCGCGGTGGAAAGGGCGCTGGCTGCGGGGGCGAACGAGCGAGCGGAGTTTCGCCTCGGTGATTTCCTCGCGGACGAACCGTCCGCGCCGTTCGACTGGATTTTTGAGCACACGTGCTTCTGCGCCATCCCGCCGGACCGCCGCGACGACTACGTGCGGGCGCTGCTGCGCTGGCTCAAGCCGGGCGGGCATTACCTCGCCGTCAACTACTTCATCCCGGACACGGACGGCCCGCCGTTCGGTGTGGACCGGGAGGAAATCTGGGCGCGGTTCTCGCCGCACTTCGAACTCCTGGAGGAGTGGACGCCGCGCTCGTATCCAAACCGCACCGGGCTGGAACGGATGTTTCTTTGGCAGCGAAGGAAGTAGGGGACAGGAGATGGGGGATAGGGCGGCGGGCCGCAGATCCCAACTATGG
>CANMZY010000386.1:0-3656 GCA_947502425.1 Verrucomicrobiales bacterium | reverse complement strand
GCTTGCCGCCATTGCTGATGGTCGCGGTCACGGTGAGCCTGCCGCTATTCTGCGAGCGCTTCAGCACGAGCTTGCCCGGCGCGATTTCCTTGATGATGGCAAACGGCCCCGCGCTCCATTCGGTCTTCAAATCGCCCGCGCCCTTTGCCTGCATCGCGGCGAGATTCGTCACCTGCGGCACGACTTCGATCGTCGCACGACCGTCCCACGCCTTTGGCGCAGCGAGCGTGAACACAGGCTCCTGAATGTCCTCCTTCACCGTGATCGCGATGTCCTTTGTCTTCACGCCATCGGCAAAGACCGCCTTGCATTGCAGCGTCACCGACTTGTCCCCCGTCACACGTCCCGCATCGAACGTGAACGAAAACCGATCCACCGCCGCGACCGTCTCTTTCCCGTCGTCTTTCAAAATCCAATAGACCTTCTGCGCGCCGCCCGCCTGCGCGGTGAAAGTCGCACTCTTTCCCTCCGCGATCGTCGCCATCGCTGGCGAGACGGCAAACGTGCTGCCGGATTGCACCACCGGCCCCACGAGCGTTTGCAGCGTCTTTTGGTTTTCGTGTTGCAGCCTCACCCAGTCCGGCGAGCGCACCACCTTGGAAATCCGCACCTCGTCGATGTCGCCGACAAAATCGTAGTTGTTATACCATCCCCCGATGTAAAACCGCGCCGGGGTCTTGATCGCCAGCGGCGCGTTCGGCGTCTTCGAGACATTGCTCAGTTCGCCGTTCACATAGATCCGCGAGTCGCCCTGCTCATACGTGTGCATGACGTGAATCCACTCATTCATCGGCATCCGCCCCACGCTCGAAACATCCGCGCCGGAAAAGTAGCACTCCATTTTCACATGCGGCGGACTTTGGAAATGCATCACCACCTTGCCCTGCCCGTGCTCGTTGCCCCACGCCAGCGCGCGGCCGTTCGACTTCTCCGCGCGGAGCCACGCCTCGGTGCTATGCGGACTCGCGCCCACGGGGAAGTTTGCAATCTTCTCCCCGCAAAAAACTCCCTGCTTACCCGCAAGATGCCGAGCCGGTCCGATCCTTCCCGCAGCCGCCGTCGTGCCGACATCCTTCGTCTCCGCCGAGCGCACTTCATCCGCCACGCCCTCACCCATGTGCAGGACGCTCAGATAGCCGTTCGCTTCGTTGAAGACCGCCTTCCCGTTCGACTCACCCGCCGCGTCCGTCTTGCCCCAGTGCATTTTGATTTCCTGCCGCGCGTTGCCTTGAATCTTCGGCACACGCACCCAGATGCTCGCGGTCCCGTTCGCCGCATCCCACTCCTCGATTTGATACGGCAGCGGTGCACCCGCGCTGGTGGAAAAGCGCACGTCCGCGCCGTCCGCCTTCGCCTGCTTGAAATCGAACCAGTCCTTGTGCAACCGCACGAGCAACGGAAAGCCCTCGGCGACCGCCGCCGCAGGCAAGTTCGCACCCTCTGGCGTGGTGAGCAGATACAGAGACCCGGAATGCAGCCAGCCAGGATAGGGTGCGGCGGCCGGCGCCGGCTTGTCCTGCCCGGCAGCCAGGAATGTGAACAACCATGTGGCGAGAACGACTGCGGTGGATGTAATTCGTTTCATTGAGTAGTTGGTGGTTTGCTTGGTGTAGTCAGATACCGAGGGGTTCATCAAGGCTGGACGTTCAGGACGCCCGCGCCTTTGAGGAAACGTGGCGCGCTCGTCGCGTCGCAGGCTCCCGGCGGTTGAAGTTTTCCGCCCAGCGTGAGTCGGCGGATGTTCATCGGCCCTTTGAAGTTCAGCTCCAGCGTTGCGCCGCTGGCGATGGCGAGGTCGGTGTTTGCGCCGAGGCTGCGGGGGTGAGCGATGGACAGAGTGCCCTGATTCACGGTCGTCGGGCCGGTGTAGCGGTTGGTGCCGGAGAGCGTCCATCGGCCCGTGCCGGATTTGATGAGGGTGGTGGTCGCCTTGACTTTGCGATCATAGGGATCTTCCAGATTGCCGGCGAGTTCACCGGTGCCGGCGTTTGAGCCGGTGAGAACAATGGTTTTGTTTTCCCCATAGCCGGAGATCACAAAGGCGCTGGTCAGTTTCCACAGGCCCAGGCCGGATTGATCGAGCGTGATGGTGTCTCGTGCGCCCGGAAAGTTCAGGGTTCGGTCGGTGGTTTCTCCTTGGCCGGTATAAATCAGGGCGCTGCCGCCGCTCATCATGATCTCACCATCGCTGGCCGTCTTGGGCGCGCCCAGGCTGCTGCTGGCCCTGCCATTCACAACGCTGTTCATGGAATCGACGCTGAGAACTCCGCCCGCCAGAATCGTCTGACCGCTGTAGGTGTTGGCCCCTGATATTTTCAAGGTTCCCCGACCGGATTTTTTGAGAAGAATGCCGCCACCACCCGGACCTTTGGAGTCCGCGATAGTGGCCGAAAGTTCCTGCACATTGGTGGTGCCGGAAGTATCCAGGCCGAAGGTGCCGCCGGCCATCAAGCCGTTCTGGTTGATGCCGGTCGTGATGTTCCTGAGCATGGTGGCGGCCTGCTCGACCGTGAATTCACCCGCACCTCCAATATGCAGCCGGAGTTCACCGGCCGCGCCATTCACAATGATATTCGCCGGGGTCCAGTGCGCGGGTTCATTGTTGTAAAGCGAAGACATGACTTCCAGGAGTCCCATTTCCACCTTGGTGACTCCGGTGTAGGTGTTGCGCCCGAAGAGTTTAATCGTCCCGCTCTTGAGCGTATGGCCCACCGGCTGCCCGATCTGGGTGAAACCACCGGGGCCGCTGATTCCCTCCTGCTTGTTGTCAAACTCCAGAAAGTCTTCCGCGCGAAGTTTGGTGCTTCCATTCAGTTTCACAGGCCCGCTCCAGTGGCCTCGGCCGCCGGAGAAGAGGCTCCCGCCATTGGCCGTGAGGATGTTGGTCACGGCGGTGCCACCAATGCCAAGCGCGCCATCCTTGTTCACCGTGACCGGGCCTGCGCCCAGCCCCTGCGGCCGCGCGGAGAGCGACCCGTCATTGATGATCGTGCCGCCAGTGTAGGTGTTGGTGCCATGGCCAAGATAGACTGCGTGGGGACCGTTCTTGATCAGGGCACCCTTGCCGGAGATCGCACCGGACAGGAACACCCGGGTGTCATCAGCTTCGAGTCCATCGATGGTGAGATCGGCATCCAGCCGGATCGGGGCTTTGATCGAAACTTCCGCCCGGCTCTGGCTGTTCATGCAAGGCAACGAGGAATACGAGCCGCTCTGGGCGAAGACCAGAGCGCCCTTGGAAGTCAGCGTCAGACCTGACTTTCCGAAATTGAGCTGGTTGAGCACAAAATCGCCGGCGGCCTCATTCGTCACGATGTATTTGCCCGGCGAATAGAAATTGAGAACGTAGTCGGAATTTCCCCCGGCGGCAGGGGCTGAAGCCGCACCCAGTTGGTTTTTCCATGCCGAGGCGTCATCAAAGTTGCCCACATCACCTGCCACCCAAGCGTAGCTCATCGGCACGGCGGTCTGCACCGCCTGCACGGTATAGTCTCTGGTGGAACCGTCTTGGGCGGTGATCGTGTAGTTCTGTGGAGTGGTGAAATCCCGCACCGTTCCCGAGGGCGGAGCAGCCTTGGCAAAACGTGCCAGTTCAAACACGGGAGCCAGCGCCTTCACCTTGGCGGATGCCGGGAGATGCAGGGTGATCATGGAAC
>CANMZY010000385.1:0-3674 GCA_947502425.1 Verrucomicrobiales bacterium | reverse complement strand
TTTCCGGCCGGCGACGGTGGCGATCATCGGGGCCGCGTAGGCGGCGATTTCGTTTTGCGCCTTCCAGACCACCCGGCCGGTCGCCTTGTCGAAGCAGACCATCCCGGCGCCGTTGGTCGAGCCGACTGAAACAAACATCAAGTCACCGTCGATGATCGGCTGGCCGGTGTTCCCGTGACGCGTGGCTCCGGGGGCCTGGCCCTTTTCGCCGATGAAGACCGCGCCGAAATCCTTCGTGAAGTTGACGCCCCAGATTTTTTTCCCGTCCGCCACGTCGAGGCAATGCAGTTCGCCCTTGCACGACTGCGCGTAAACCCGCGCGCCATCGACCAGCGGCGTGCCGCGCGTGCCGGGCGGGCTGATCCCGTCCTTGAACGTGTCGTCGATCACCGCGCGCCAGAGTTCGTGGGCGTCGTCCACGCGGAGCGCACGGAGCGTTTCCTTGCCCTCCTGGTTGTCGAAGAGAAAAACTTTTCCCGCCGCCACCACCGGCGACGCGAAGCCCTCGCCCGCCTTCACGCGCCAGAGCACTTTCGGCTCGACGGGCAGCGAGGCGGGCACCGGCACCCCGGCGGGGACGTGCCCGGTGCGGAGCGGCCCGCGCCATTGCGGCCAGTCCGCCGCCCCCGCGCGGAACAGCAGGAGGCCGGTGAAAACCAGGACGGCGAAACAGCGCGCGGATGAAATCATGCGGGCGAATTCATCCGCAAACCGGCGCAGCGTCAAGCGAACATTTTTCCGGCGGAGCCGGGGGCGTGCGCCGATGCGCCTGGACGGAAAGATTTTGGGAAATGGGCTTGTCTTTGCACAGGCGGCTTTCATAGGTTCAGCCGTCCGCCGGACAGTGGCCGGGTGAATTGGGAATGATCAGGACGTGCTTCACCGCGCTGAACATTTGAAATCCAGAACGGGAACGTTCACCAGGGCGCGTTGGCGGCGCAAAACAGCAGAGCATATGGGCAACAAGTTATTCGTCGGAAACGTCAATCATAACGCCACGGAAAACGATCTTCAGGACCATTTTACCGCCGCCGGCACCGTCGTCTCCGTGAACATCATGCAGGACCGCATGACGGGAAAACCACGCGGCTTCGCCTTCGTCGAGATGGGTTCGGACGAGGAAGCCCGCAAGGCTATCGAGGCTTTCAATAACAAAGATTTTCAAGGCCGCGCCCTGACCGTGAACGAGGCCCGTCCGCGCGAAGATCGTCCGCCCGGTGGTGGTGGTGGCGGCGGCTATCGCGGCGGTGGCGGTGGCGGCGGAGGTGGTGGACGTGACGGAGGCCGCGATGGCGGACGCCGCGAATACCGGGGCCGCTGACCAGTCGCCTCTCCTTTTCCTTCCAGCCGCCGGAGTCATCCGGCGGCTTTTTCATTTCCGGCATTAACCGGAAAACGAAAGGTGGTTTACAGAAGGAAACGGAGAGAACGAAGCGGGCCAGAGTTGGAACGGTCCGCCGCGAAAACAATTCACCAGGCCGCTCCAGACAGAAAGTCCTGGCCCTTCGTTCTCTTCGTGAATTGTCTTTCGGAGTTCGAGTTCAAACAAATTTTCCCGGATTCAAAATCCCGCGCGGATCGAGCGCGCGTTTCACCGTGCGATGGAGGGCGCGCAGCTCGGGCGAGGCCGCCAACGGCCACCAGGGTTTCTTCGCCAGCCCGATGCCGTGTTCGCCGGTGATGACACCACCCCACGCGAGCACCTGCCGGAACAGCTCGTCCAGCGCAGCCGCGCTGCGCGCCTCCGCGCCCGGCGCGGCGGGGTCGAGCATCACGTTGACATGAATGTTCCCGTCGCCCGCATGGCCGAAGCAGGCCACGGGCAGGCCGTATTTCTTTTGCAGCCGCGCGGTGAAGGCGAACAAATCATCCAGCCGCCCGCGCGGGACCACGATGTCCTCGTTCAGTTTCGTGAGGCCGGTGTCGCGGAGGGAGAAGGAAAATTCGCGGCGCAACTGCCAGAGTTTTTCGCACGCAACGGAGCCAAGGGCGCGGTCGAGGAAGAGGGTTTTCCGGCGGCGGATGACCTGCTCCAGTTCGCGCAAGTCGGCGCGCACCGCGCGTTCGCGGCCGTCGAGTTCCACGATCAGATTGGCCTGGCAGCCGGCGAGGCGCGGGTTGCCAGTGCGCTTCTGCGCGGCGGCCAGCGTGAAGGCGTCGGCCAGTTCGAGCGCGCACGGGAGGAAACCGGCCTGGAAAATTTCCTGGATCGTCCTCGTGGCCTGGGCCATTTCCGCAAAGCCCACCGAGAGACTAGCGCGATACGGCGGCAGCGGCAGCAGCTTGAATGTGGCCTCGGTGACGACGCCGAGCAGCCCTTCCGACCCGACGAAAAGGCGGCCGAGGTCGAAGCCGGTCTTGTTTTTGTGCGTGCGGCTGCCAAGCCGGACGACGGTGCCGTCGGCCAGCACCACTTCGAGGCCGAGCACGTAGTCGCGCGTCACGCCGTATTTCAAGCAGCGCGGGCCGCCGGCGTTGGTGGCAATGTTGCCGCCGAGGCTGCAATCGGCGCGGCTGGCGGGGTCGGGCGGGTAGAAGAGGCCGCGCTTTTCGACCGCGTCCTGCAATTGCTGGGTGAGCACGCCGGGCTGGACCACGGCCACGAAATCGCGGTCGTTGATTTCGCGGATGCGGTTCATCCGCTCCACCGAAAGGACGAGGCCGCCGCGGGCCGGCACGCAGCCGCCGACGTAGCCGTAGCCCGCGCCACGCGGCGTGACGGGAATTCCATGTTCGTGGGCGAAGCGGAGGACGGCGGAGACGGATGTGGTGGAGCGCGGCCGCGCGACGGCCTCGGGGATTTGCGCGGCGAACCATTTGTCGCCGGCATAACGCGAGCAGACGGCTCTCTCGAGCCGCAGTTCACCGGCCGGGAGAATCTTTTTCAGCCGGGCGAGCGCTGCGGCGTGGGAACGCTTCATACGGCGGCCGGCGGCTCGTCGGCGTCGAGGAGTTCGCGGGCGGCGACGGCCTCGTCCTCGGGCACCTGGACGAGGACGAGCGGAAAGCCGTCCAGACTCAGGGAGGAAAGCTCGTGGGCGAGGGACGGTTGAAAGTCCGCCGCTTCGAGCCGGGAGCGGACGACCTGCGCCTCGGCGGGGCTGAAGGTTTGGTGGACGGTGACGAGTTTCATATGGTGGAAAGTACGCCGTGTAATTTTTTGTTCAAGCCGGCGCGGGCGGGGCGCCGTTTTTCAATTCGGCGAAGACGATGATCCCGGCACCGGTCTGGTGGAGGCTGCTGACTTCCACGGTGACCTGCTGGCCGATCAGGTTTTGCGCGTGGTTGACCACGGCCATCGTGCCGTCGTTGTGGTAGCCGACGCCCTGGCCCTTGTCGCGGCCTTCGCGGGCCAGGCGCAGGCTGAAGCGCTCGCCGGGCAGGATGGCCGGCTTCATCTTCATCATCAGCTCGCTGATGTTGACGCAGGGGACGGACTGGATTTCGGCGACCTTGCCGAGGTTATAATCGTTGGTGAAAAGCTTGCCCTTGAGCATCCGGGTCAGGCGCACCAGCTTCGCGTCCACCTCGGTCTCGTCGAAAAAATTGTTCTCATGAATTTTCACGGTGTTGCGGGTGTTGCGCTGGATGCGGTTCAACATTTCGAGACCGCGCCGGCCGCGGGCGGGGCGGGTGGGGTCGGGCGAATCCGCAATGGCCTGCAGCTCCTTGAG
>CANMZY010000384.1:0-3700 GCA_947502425.1 Verrucomicrobiales bacterium | reverse complement strand
AACAAACGAAAATGAAAGAAAACCACATCACACGCAGAGCTTTTGCTCTATCCACCATCGCTCTCACCGCTCTCACCGCGCTCGCCGCGGCGGCCGTCCTCCCTGGAGCGATGCCGAAAGAGTGGCCGGCCAACCCAGCCAAACATCAGGTCGTCATCCGCCGCGATGCCACGGATAAGCAGCAGGCCGCCATGATCGCCGCCGCCGAGGCGGCCCAACCGTCCGCAGAGACACTGCGCCAGGCCGCCGAAGCCCGCGACCGCAACGACCCGCCCGGATTGAACCAACCGAAAGAGGCGAAGGCCCCTGTCGGTGACAAGGTTTGGTGGTATAAGGAGCAACTCGGCATCCGTATTCCCTGTGCGATCACCGCCGACGCTGTCACCTATTATTCGGACTTGGTGGGAAAATACGGCAAGCAAGTCCTCAAGCGCTATACCGAGCCTAACAGTCGCCTCGATTATCACGCCGGCGTCAAGTTCCACAAAGCGTACAAACTCGCTGACAAAACTTTCAACGACGTCCATGTGGTCACCCTCAAACTCACCTTCGACCAGAACTTCGTCGCGACTGGAACCGAGGGGATCCATTTCGAGAAGGAGCGAATCGTAGTCCTCGATGCTGCAGGCAAGGTGCTCCACATCTCCGGCGACGGTCCGACCGAGGTGCCAATGTTGGCGATCTGATCGGACCTACCACGACAACTTGGAGAAGCCATGAAATTGAACCACATCACCCGCAAAGCCTTTGCTCTGTCCTGCATCGCCCTTACCGCGGCTCTCGGCGCCACGGCGTCGGCCCAGAACGCCGCACCCGAAATCAAACGGCCCGACGGCAAGCCGGCCGACATGACGAAACCCGTCCAGGTCTTCATCCTGCTCGGCCAGTCGAACATGGTGGGCCTGGGCAACATCGCCACGCTGGAAGCAGCGGTCAAAACGAAGTCGAAATACCCCTACCTCGTTGATGAGGGGGGAGCCTGGACCCAGCGGAAGGATGTCCGCAATGTGTTTGTCATGTGTTCCGGAAATTCCCCTGCAAAAGAACAACACAACGATTGGATGAGCGTTTCCAATCGAAAGAGTGTTGGTCCGGAGCATGGCATCGGACACTGCCTGGGCAATGCCATTGAGTCTCCCGTCATGATTCTCAAAAGCTGCATCGGCAACCGCAGCCTCGGCTGGGATCTGCTTCCTCCGGGCAGTGAGCCCTACGAGTTCGAGGGGAAGCCGGTGCCCGGATACCGTGGCACCCCGAAGGACCCCAAAGGAAACGGTGAGCCGGTTACCGGCGAATGGTATGCTGGCGCTCAGTATGATGGTGACATCGCCGCCGCCAAAAAGGCCCTCGCCGAACTCGATAAATACTACCCGGGAGCCAAAGGTGCCGAAGTCGCTGGATTCTTCTTTTGGCAGGGTGAAAAGGACGCGGGCAATCCCGCCCATGCCGCAAAATACGAGGAGAACCTCGTCCGTTTCATCAAGGCGGTGCGCAAAGAGTTCAACGCTCCCACTGCGAAGTTCGTGCTCGGCACGATGGGTGAAAGCGTCAAAGGCGGAGGAGGCAACGGCGGCAAAATCCTCGAAGCCCAACTCGCCGTGGATGGCACCTCGGGAAAATACCCCGACTTCAAAGGCAACGTCGCGACCATTTACACGCATCCCATGGCGCAAGGCGGCAGCGGCAACGGTCACTACGGCGGCAAGGCGGAAGTTTACATGGACGTCGGTGAAGCCATGGGCAAGGCGATGGCGGAATTGCTGAAGAACAAATAAAGCCCAAAAACAGATGGAATTATGATCAATAAGCACACCGCTCTAACTATCGTCCTGCTGACCGCCCTGGCAGCCGGCTCCGCCACCGTGTCGGCCGCACCAGCCGCTCCCACGACACTGACACCGGCCGGACAAAAAATCGAAGCGAGTCTCGCGTCGCAACTCGCGTCGTTGAAAACGGAGCTCTCCACGTCCGTCCCTGCCGTGGACGAGGCGAAGAAATCCGCTTTGCTGGCGTCGAGAGAGGCAGTGAAGAAAGCCAAGGCCGAAGCAGCCGCAGCGCAGCAGCCGCTGGACAAAATCGCGGGCGCGGCGGGGCTGGTCGGGCATCGCAAAAACAAATGGATTGCCGAAGCGAACAGGGGCATCGCCGCAGCGCAGGCGGCTTTGAAAAAAGCGGCCAACGACACCGAGCGCGACGCGGCGAACAAAGACCTCGCCAAGTGGCAGGACAACCTCAAGCAAGGTCAGGAAGCGCTGGTGAAAGCCGAGGCGGACTTGGCAGCGGCAAAAGCGGATGAAGCGAAGAATGTGAAGGCCCTCGAAGCTGCCAAAGCTGTGCTGGCAGATGCCACGGCGAAGGAATCGAGCGCGGCGAAAGCTCTGCTGAACTCCGCGGCACCCTTTGTCGCGAGCGACAAACTCGATGCGAAACTCGTCCCCTGTGTGGTGCTGGCAAACGCCACGCCGCGCGGGCTGGCGGAGTTTGCCCAGCAGGGCCAGGGCAACGAGGCGTTGATTGGCGCCCTTTTGAAAGACACCGCGCTGATGAAGGCCATGCTCGAAGCGGGCGGTGTCGAGGGCGGCAAGTATGGTGAGGCGATGGGCATTTACACCGCGATTCAAAAGGCGAGTCCCAAGGCGAAGGACGGTGTGCTGCATCGTCTCGCGCTGGCGACGAGTCTCGAACACGCCGTGCCCATCAAGCAGGCCAACCCGGAGGCCGATACGAGCGCGCCTGCATTTGTGGACCCGGTGAAACGCTATCAACATTTCGAGAAAGCGTTCCTCGCCGGCGAACTGGACCCTGCTTTCAAAGAATTATCCGCTTGGGAGCTTCGCAGCGTCGTGAATGGCGACGAGACGGATGAGGCGCTGACGTGGGGCCGCGAGATGCTCCGCAATTATCGTCCCGACCACGTCCTGAATCCGAACTATGGCTGGCGTTACTCCGCCGCCGTCACGACCGACGTGAAGTATGGCTCGCAAAACGTGAAGGATGACCTGCCCACGCTTCAGCGCTACCAGAACATCATCAAAAACGGCGGCGTCTGCGGACGACGTGCGTTTTTTGGCCGCTTCATCCTGCGCTCTTTCGGAATGCCGACGGCAGCAAGACCGCAGCAAGGCCACGCGGCGCTGGTGCGCTGGACGCCGAAAGGCTGGACGGTGAATCTTGGCGCAGGCTTTGGCAGTCGCGATGCCAGGGGAATCATGGGTATGTCAGACGCCGATTTCCTGACCGAAACCCAGTCGCGCAAGAATCCCACGGAATACATGAAAGCTATCCGCGCTGAGTGGGCGGGCGATGTGCTGGGCGAGAAAAAATACGACAGCATGAATCCAAGCACCAGCGGTCTTTGGAACTCGCTCGCTGCTTTCCAGAAAGAGGCAATCGTCGCCGAAGCCAAGCCCGTCGCGCTCGCCGCACTGGGAACGAATCTCGGCGAGGCCAATGAGTCCGCCGAAGAGCGCGCCCGCGCACTCGTGAAGACGACCGTCACCGATGCGGACAAGAAAATCTCCGTGGATGCGAAAGGCGTCATCACCATCCCAGCCGCGGCATTCACCGGGGCCAATGTTCTCGGCAGTTTCGCCGGCGGGCATCAGTTGTTCTCCGGCGGCGGTGTCATCAATGGCGACATCGAGATTCCGAGCGCCGGCAAATACGCCCTCACCGCTCGCGTCACCACAGTGCAGGATAA
>CANMZY010000383.1:0-3704 GCA_947502425.1 Verrucomicrobiales bacterium | reverse complement strand
AAAATGGCGCGCTGCGTGGCGTTGTCGGGATTGGCGCGGACGTCGAGCGAGGTGATGCCGAGGTTGAACCCGCGCTGGCCGACGCGGTGATAGACGAGCGGCAGCGTCTGGTTTTCAAACTCGCCGAGGTTGGGCAAGGCGCCGTCGCTGAAGAGGTGAATTTCTGGATTGCCCCGTTGGTCGTGGTCGCGGATCAGGGTCTGCGCGAGCTTCAGTGCCTCGGTGATGCGCGTGGGCGAGTCGGCGGGTTCGCAGGCTTTGAGGACGCGGCGCAAAGCCTGTTTGTCGCTGGTGGCAGATTGCTTGACCTCGGTCTGTGCGCCGACGAGGAACACGGCGAGTTGGTCGTTGTCGGCCATGCCGTCCACCCATTTCAGCGCCTCGGTGCGCGCCTTCTCGAAGCGGGACGGTTTTTCATCGGTGCTTTGCATCGAGGCCGACGCGTCGAGAATGAGCACGCGCAGGCGGCTGTTCTTGGAGTTGCCGGTGAGGAACGGACGCGTGAGCGCGAAGACGACGAGCGCGAGCAGGAGGAGTTGCAGCACGAGCAGCCAGTTGTGGCGGAGCCGCTGGAACGGCGCGTTGGCCTGCGTCTCGGCGAGAAATTTCTGCCAGAGCAGCGTGCTGGAAATCAGCTTCACCACCCGCTTGCGCTTGAGCAGATAAAACACGATCACCACCGGGAGGGCGGCGGCGAAGGCGAGCGCTTCGGGCGAAAGAAAATTCATAGGGAACGCGGAGTGCGGAGTGCGGAACGCGGAACAGGGGAACGCAGCGGCGGGCGGGGCGTCGAGGTATTTTGATGGGCGGTGCGGATGGAAGCGACGGCGATGGCGTTCAGTTCACCGGCTTCTTTCATGATTGGCCGGGCCTCGGTGAAAGTGATCCGGGGCGAGGCCTCCAACAAATCAGCCCATAAAACCGACTCGTCCGCCTCCTCTTCGAGGATGCCCATTTTGGCGATGAAGTCGGCGGCGGATTTTGCGCGCGCCGCCGAGCGATAGTTCGCCGCCACCGACGTTCCGGAACGCAGTAACTGTTTGCCGAGAACTTCATTCACCATGTTGCGCGGCAATTTTTTCACCAGCTTGATGGCATCCAGTGCAAACTTCCGCGTCCGTTGCTTCAAGCTTTCGTTGTTCATACGTTTGGTGTTGGTTTCCCCTGTTCCGCACTCCACGCTCCCCGTTCCGCGCTTCTCATGACCAGACCTCCGACGCGCGCAGTTGCTTGAGCAATAATTCTTCGAGCGAGGTGGCGGAACTGACGGTGAAAAAATTCACGCCTCGGCTGGAGCAGAATTCTTTCAGGCGCTGGCAGAAGTTCTGCACGGTCTGCTGGTAGGCGTGCAGTCGGAATTTTCCGAACGTCACTTCCTGCATCGCGCCGGTCTCGGCGTCGATCAGCCGCAGATCGCCGAAGGTCGCGGGGGACAGCTCCTCGGGCGCGAGGATTTGCACGGCGTTCACTTGAAAGCCGCGCCCGACCAGCGCGGTGAGGCCGGCTTCGTAGCCGGCGGGGTCGAGGAAATCACTCAGCACCATCGCCACGCCGGCCTGCCGCGCTTCGAGCGCGCCGCGGCGCAGGGCTTCGTTGAGATTCGCGGTGCCGCCGGCTGTGAGTGCGGAGAGGTTTTGAAAATAGGTGAGCGACGATTTGCGACCGCGCACCTGTCGCAACGCGCCACGCGCAGTGGAATCCGCCGCTTTCTCCGGGAACGGCACGATGGTCACGCGGTCGAAGCCGCAGAGCGCGACGTAGCCGATGGCCGCCGCCACCTGCCGCGCGAAATCAAACTTGCGCGGCTCGCCGAAAGTCATCGACTCGCTGGCGTCGATAAAAATGCGGACGGGCAGCTCGCGCTCCTCCTCGTAGAGTTTCAGAAACAGCCGGTCGAGCCGGCCGAACAAATTCCAGTCGAGATAGCGCAGGTCGTCCCCGGCGACGTAGTTGCGGTAGTCGGCGAACTCGACGGACTGCCCGCGCGCCTTGCTGCGGCGTTCGCCCTTGGCGGAACTTTTCGCGCGGCGCGCGGCGAGCAGTTGGAACTGCTCCAGTTGGCGGAGCAGATCAGGTGGAAGCAGGGCGTTCATGGTGGCAGGGGTTCAGCCGTGCTGTGGGCTAAAGGGCGTCAACAAATTTTTGCATCGTCTCCTCCTGCCGCTCGATGCTTTCGACCAGTTTGAACTGTGTGCGGCTGCGGTCGAGGTTGTGGCCGGAGCGATGCACGCGGAAATACGTGTCGCCGACGAGGTAATCGGTGAGGAAGCGCAGGCCGATGGTGAAAGTGATGAGCTTGCCGGAAAAGGCGATCAGGGCGCGCTCGTTTTTGGTGAGGAACGATCCCGCCGCCTCGAGGTAACCGCGGGCCAGCGCTTGAAACATTGGCATTCCCATCTTCACTTTCGACAAATCCAGCTCGTCCTCCAGCGTCGGGCTGGTGGTGGTGCGGACCATGTCACCGAAATCGTAGAGCGCACAGCCGGGCATGACCGTGTCGAGATCGACCACGCAGCAGGCGCGGCCCGTTTTCACGTCGAGCATCACATTGTTGAATTTGGTGTCGTTGTGCGTGATGCGCTCCGGAACTTTCTTTTTGGCGAGGGCGTCCAGGATGACGCCGGTGATTTTTTCCCTTGCGAGGGCGAATTCAATTTCGACCTTTGCCGACGCGGCGCGGTTGCAGCGGTCTTCGGCGGCGGCTTTTTGCAGCGCGGCGAAACGCTTCCGGGTGTTGTGAAAATTGAGAATCGTTTCCGCGAGCCGTTTACCGGGCAGATCGACGAGCAGTTGCTGAAACTCGCCGAACGCGCGGCCCGCCTCGAACGCCTGCTTCGTGGTCTCCACCGCCTCGAACGTCCGCAGGCCCTCGATGAAAACAAAAGTGCGCCAGCATTCGCCCGATTTCGTGCGGTGGAACGGACGACCGTCGCGCGTGGGAATGACGGTGAGCGAGCGGCGCGTGATGTCGGCGGCCCCGGCGGCCTGCAGCTTGGCCCGCAGATGTGCCGTGACGCGGAGGACATTGTCCATCACGCCGTCCGGGTCTTTGAAGACGGTCGTGTTGATTTTCTGGTGGATGTAGCGCACCGGCACGCCGCCCTGGTTGTAGGTGGCGATGTAGGTTTCGTTGATGTGGCCGATCTTGCACGGCTCGGCGTGGAGAATTTCCCCATAGATCTGAAACGCCAGGGAAATTTCGAGGAGGTGATGTTCTTCAAAGGCGGGCATGAAAATCAGGCGGCGACGGCCGCCGCATCCTTCGGCACCTCCGAAAGAATCTTCGCGATGATCAGATCGGTGGTGACGCCTTCGGCCTCGGCCTCGAAATTCAAAATCAGCCGGTGCCGTAACGCCGCCGTGGCCACGGCCTGAATGTCATCGAAGCTCACGTTGAAGCGGCCTTGGGTGAGCGCGCGAACCTTGCCGGCGAGAATCAGGCACTGGCCGCCGCGCGGGCTGCTGCCAAACCGCAGGTATTGGTTAGCGATGGGCGCGGCGGTGTCGGTCTTCGGATGCGTCGCAAGGACGAGCCGCACAGCGTAGTCCTTGACGTGCGACGCGACCGGCACCTGGCGCACGAGCTTTTGCAGTTCCGTCACGGCGTCGCGGTTCAGCACTTTTTTGACTTCGGTTTTCGTGTTCTCCGTGGTGCGGGTGAGGACTTCGGTCAGTTCAGCGCGCGAAGGGTAGCCGACGACGAG
>CANMZY010000382.1:0-3706 GCA_947502425.1 Verrucomicrobiales bacterium | reverse complement strand
CCCGGGCCGCCGCCATCGAGTTGAGCCGCGAGGAATGGTACCGCCTGATGGAGGCCGCGCACGGGCAGAGGTTGCCTTGATCCCAGTTTTTAATCCGTGAACACACCTTCATCATTGGGCTTTCACATGCCCGCCGAATGGGAGCCGCACGCCGGCACCTGGTTCACCTGGCCGCGCCCGGAGGGCATCAGCTTTCCCGGCAAATACGAAACCGTCCCGCCGGTCTATGCGGAACTGATCCGCCACCTCGTCGCGGTCGAGGACGTTCACATCAATGTCTGGCATGCGGAAATGGAGCAGTGGGTGCGCGGGTTGTTGCGTGAAAATAAAACGCCGCTCGAGCGCGTCCACTTCCACCATTTCCCGGCGTATGAGCCGTGGTGCCGCGATCACGGGCCGATCTTTCTGGTGCGCGAGCGAAACGGAAAACGCGAGCGCGCCGTGGTGGACTGGGGCTACAACGCCTGGGGTGGCAAGTATCCGCCGTTTGATCTCGACGACGCGGTGCCGCAGCACATCGCCAGGCTGCGCGGGCTGCCGCTCTTTTCGCCGGGCATCGTGATGGAGGGCGGTTCCATCGAAGTCAACGGCTGCGGCACATTGCTTACAACGGAGGCGTGCCTGCTGAATCCGAACCGCAATCCGCACTTGAACAAGTCGCAGATCGAGCAGCACCTCCGCGATTTTCTCGGCGTGACGAACATCCTCTGGCTCGGCGACGGCATCGTGGGCGACGATACCGACGGGCACATCGACGATCTCACGCGCTTCGTGAATCCGACCACGGTGGTCACGGTCGTCGAGGCCGATCCGCAGGATGTAAATTACGAAATTTTACAAGACAACCTGCGGCGGTTGCGCGGCTTGAAAGATCAGGATGGCCGCCCCCTGCGCGTGGTGGAGTTGCCGATGCCCGGCGTGATCGAGCACGACGGCCAGCGATTGCCGGCGAGCTACGCGAATTTTTACATCGCCAACCAGCTCGTGCTCGTGCCGACCTATCGCGCCGCAAACGACGCGGCGGCGCTGGCGATCTTGCAGCGCGAGTTTCCAGATCGCCGCGTGCTCGGCGTGGATTCGAGCGAGCTGATCTGGGGACTGGGTTCGTTCCACTGCATCTCGCAGCAGGAACCGGCGTGACGCGCCGAAGAATGATTTCAGAAACGCAGTTGGTTTGATTGGCCTAAACTTCCTTGATCTGGCGCGTGTCAGTCGGTGAAAGTTTACCGAGCCGACGGCGAAGCAGACTTTGCTCCAGGCAATCCAGCCGAGACAGCCGCACGGTGGATGCCACGCGCAAGCCCTCCACTGTCCAGTCGCACAGCCGTAAGTCAGTCGGAGAACGCGGCACCGCTGAAGTCACGGCGGCGACCACCACATCGGCGGCATCCACCCAAAGAACCAGCACGGGGCGGAGTTTCGAGGAGGCTCCGTTGGTGAACGGAATTTCTGCAAGCCAGATTTCACCGGGCTGCGGCATCGTCGTAGAGTCCTTCGTCGGCGGGAGCGTAGTTGTTCAGAAAGACGCTGTGATCGCGCAACGCCATCGGAGTCTGACCGGACTAGGGATAAACCATGGCCGGCGCGTTTTCTTTCGGTCGTTGTTGGTCCATCCACACGGCCAGCTTGGCGAAGTCTTCCGGCGGCAATTTCATCACCGCCCGCTCAATTTCATCTACTGTAATCATGGCGTAAAACTACCGGGTGAACGAAATCGCCGCAAGCTTGCAAGAGCGTTTGCCGCTATACAGCACGGGCGGGCTTTGATAATCATAAAAATATGGCACTCGACGACATTTTATTAGAAGCGGAAGAGAAGATGCTCAAGACCGAGGAGGTCGTGCAGAACGAATTCTCCGGCGTGCGCACCGGCAAGGCTTCGGCCTCCCTGGTCGAAAACATCCTCGTGGAAGTGTACGGCTCGAACATGCGCATCCGCGAGCTGGCCGGCATCACCACACCGGAGCCGCGCATGTTGATGATCACCCCGTGGGACGCGGGCACGATCCAGCCCATCGAAAAGGCGATCCAGAAATGCAACCTCGGCCTCAACCCCGCGGTGCAGGGCAAATTCATCCGCATCGTCCTGCCGGATCTCAGCACCGAACGACGCCTCGAATTTGTGAAGACGGTCAAGAAGATGGCCGAAGACGGGCGCGTGGCCATCCGCCACGTCCGCCGCGACGCCCTCGAGGCGGTCAAGAAGGAAACCAAGAACGGCGGCGTCTCCGAGGAGCAGGAGGAGGTCGCCGAGAGGGAGGTGCAGAAGCTCACCGATCAATACATCGGCAAGATCGAGGCGCATCTCGTCCACAAGGAGAAGGAAATCCTGACGGTCTGACGCGGTGCAGGGCGGCGCGGCGCGGCGCCGGTCAGCGCGGCGGCGCGGGCGCGGGCTTGGGCGGCTTCTCGAAGTGGATGACCGTTTCCCCCGGCTTGGCGAAGCCCAGCGTTTCGCGGGCGAGACGTTCCACGGTTTTGGGATCGGTCCGTCCGGCGGTTACGGAGGTGGTCAGGCTTTTGTTCAGCTCCTCCTCCTTTTTGACCTGCTCGTCGAGCTGGAAAACGCGCTGGCGCATCCGCTCGTTCTGGCGGATGAGCGGCAGATACCAGACGCCCACCGCGAGAAGTCCAGCGGCGCCCATCAGGATAAGCACCAACTTGGTCAGCTTGGACCAGATGCCGAGGTTGACGTTCACGCGCGGAGTCAAACAAATCGCCCGGAAGAACGGAAGGTGGAAAATGAAAATTTTGCACGCCGCCTCCGCCCCGCCATCCTGATTCCACTCCCATTTGCCCCAATTTGATTGTCAGCGCCGGACCGGGCCGCTAATACTTCCGGCGACATGATTCGAGCATTGCTATTGATTGTAGATCCCACTGAAAACTGGGAGAAAATCGCCAAGGCTCAACGCGGCTACCTGTTCATTTGCCTACTGCACCTGCTCCCCTTGCTGGTCATCACCATCGGCCTGGAGGTTTACGCCCTGATCCATCTGGGGGAACGCCGCGGCATCACCGACCAGTATTCCAAAATCCAGGAACTCGTGGCGCTGCGCTACGGGGCGGTGCAGTTCGGCTTAAATCTTCTCCTCATTCTGTGCGGCGCGAAGCTCGTCCAGACGCTGGCCAACAACTTTAACGCCCAGCACACTTATCACCAGTGCTTCACCGCCCTGGCCTACGGCCTCAGCCCGCTGTTTCTCGGACGCATCCTGGACGCCGTGCCCTTCCTGAATTCCTGGGCCTGTTTCGGCATCGGCATGATGTTGTCCGTGGCCGTGCTCTACCAGGGCATCCCGCTCCTGCTGAAGCCGGATTATGCCAAGGCCCTGGGCCTGTACTTCGTCACCGTCGTGCTCATGTCCGCGCTCGCCGCCGCGGCCCACCTGCTCGCGCTCCTCATCCTCCACGACAAAATCAACGCCGGCGTGTTTGACAAAATCCGCCACGCCTTCGGACTCTGAGATTGTCCCCGGCGGAATTTTCAGTGCAGAGTCCGGCGTGTCTTCCGCTGTTCCGCCCGCCGCCGGCCGTCTCCGCGCTGCGCTGACCCAGGCCGCCGCCGCGTTGTCCGCCGCGCGCGCGCCGGCGGGCCATTGGCCCGGCGAACTTTCCCGCAGCGCGCTCTCCACCGCCACGGCGGTCACGGCACTCGCGCTCGCGTGGCGGCACGGCGCGCAATTTCCAGCCGCCGGCTCCGATC
>CANMZY010000381.1:0-3739 GCA_947502425.1 Verrucomicrobiales bacterium | reverse complement strand
CATGAGGGCGATGGTGAAAAACTGGTTGTGCATGGCAGCCCAGACCACGTTGTTCGACCCGGCGGTGAAATCCAGATGGGGCGTGCCCATCGAACAGCCGGAGCTTTTGTCGTCGAACCAAGCGCGGTCCTTGTGATCGAGATCCCCGCCGTCATACCAGAAAATGCCGAGCTTCATCTCGTCATCGCGCGGCCCCAGCGGCGTGGCCGTGCCCGCCACCCAGGACTGCGCGGGCAGCGCTAGCGGCTGCGCGGAACGGTTCTCGAGGCGCACCGTCGCGCGCACCAGATAATTGCTGACGATCTGAAAATCCTTCACCAGCGCCAGGCCGTTCGTCAGAATTTTTTCCGCGCGCAAGCCCGTGGGCGAGGTCCGCGTCAATCGGAACAGGCTGTCGCCCGTCAGCTCCGCGCCGCCGCGCAACGCCAGCACTGGCGCGAGCGCGCGGGTGTTGAGCGAGGCCGGTTGGCTGTTCGTCGAGCCGGTGCGCCCGACGGTCTCCCGATATTTTTTCAACTCGACCAGCTTCAGCCCGCCGCCGTGCGACGTGAACGTGTAAATGGCGTCCGCGCTCTCCAGCTTCTCGGTCTGCTCCGGCGAACCGGGCGCGACGAGGGGAACGAGCGATGTGACGGCGGGGTTCGTATTGCTGGTCAGCACCGGCGGCGACGGAACATTCGTCCCGGTCGCGAGCGTGTTCGTGACGGTGGCGACGATGTTGGTGCGCGGCGGCGCCGGCGTGGGCGGCCAGATTTTCGGGACCAGGACCGACATCCACAAAAACAACAGGGCGAACGAGGCGCCGAGGACGAGAATTGATTTACGATCCATGTAGAAAATTGTTTGTTCCGGCTTTCTGAGTTTCACCGAAGACCGCACCTTGAACGTTCGCCGCCGGCGGCACCGGGTCAGATCCGCAGCCGCCCCACGGATGGCAGCGGCACAGCCGCCGCACCGTCAGCACCGCCCCGCGCGCCGCGCCGTGTGCGCACACCGCCTGCACCGCGTAACCCGAGCACGTCGGCGTGAACCGGCAGCCGCCCAGCGGCCCGGCCAGGAAATGCAGCACCGGCGAAACCATGAGCTGATAGGCCCGCAGACTAAGCGTGAGGAGGCGTTGCGCCAGATTCATTTGGTTTCAAAAGGCCGGCCCGATGCAATGCGGACAGGTAATCCCGTTCCACGTCGGAAAACTTTTTACCGACAATCGACGCGCGGGCCACGAGCACCAGATCGACCGGCGACGGTAGCGCGCCTTGATGCAGCCGGAAGGCCTCGCGCAAGAGTCGGCGCGCCCGGTTGCGGGCCACGGCGTTGCCGATCTTCCGGCTGGTGACCGCGCCCAACCGCGAGGCCGGGGCGGCGGGCAGCGGGAGCCAGTTCAGAATGAGACAGCCGCAGACCAGCCGCCGTCCCAGCGTTTTGGCCCGCAGAAAATCGCGGCCCTGCTTGATGCGCCGCGCGCGCGGAAACGGGAGCGGGGTGGCATGGCGACGGAGGGCCATTGGAGAATCAGACCGGGGTGAGGCGTTTGCGGCCCACGCGGCGGCGGTTGGCGAGGGTGGCCTTGCCGCTCTTGCTGGAGTTGCGGTTGAGGAATCCGTGCTGGCGTTTGCGCCGGATTTTTGACGGTTGATATTGACGTTTCATGCGTGTCTTTCAGTGCTGTAGCTGTCGCAAAACCCGCTCGATGAAACCCAAAACAGGGAACTCAGTCCTCACGGGAAGGCGGAGAGTAGCAGTGAAAAAAGGCGTGTCAACCCCTGTCCGGCCCGTCGCGGGCTTGGCGCGGCGGGCGGTTTCCGCCAGACTCGCCGAGATGCTGGCCATGCCATCATTCATTCGTGAACAGAAGGACGGGGTTTGTCTCGCGGTCAAACTGCAGCCGCGCGCGGCGAAAAACGAAATCGGCACAGCGCTGGGCGACGAACTGAAGATCAAGGTGACCGCGCCGCCGGTCGAGGCGGCGGCGAACGAGGCGCTGCTGCCGCTGCTGGCGGAGACGCTGGGCTGTCCGCGCGGCGCGGCGCAACTGGCGCGCGGCCAGACTTCGCGGCACAAGACGATTCGGATCAGCGGCCTGACGGCGCGGCAGGTGGCGGAGAAATTGTCGGGGACGTGGCAGTCGAGGTGACGAGGCTCCAACTGAAAAGCGGGAAGGGAAGCAGATCAGAGCCTCCTCACGTCGGCTGCTACGGTGACGATGACGAATGCATTTTCGGGAAAAATTTCGCGGCGGTCGCACAGGTGGCGGCGCTCAGTTCTTCCAGCGTGCAGGCCTTGGTCTGCGCGACGACTTCAGAAATTTCCTTCACGTAGGCCGGCTCACAGCGCTGGCCGCGATACGGCACCGGCGCGAGGTAGGGGCAGTCCGTCTCGAGCATGAACTGGTCGGGCGGCGTGGCGGCGAGGGTGTCGCGGATGTTCTGGCCGTTCTTGAACGTGACGATGCCGGTGAAGCTGACGAGCGAGCCCATCGCCACGATCCGGCGCATGGCCGCCGGGTCATCTGCGAAGCAGTGGAACACCCCGCGCAGTTTCCCGGTGAACGGCTGCAGCTGCGCGAGCGTGTCTTCGAGCGCCTTGCGCTGATGGATCACGCAGTTGAGTCCGAACTCGGCGGCGATTTCCATCTGCTGCTGAAAAATCCGCGCCTGGTTCGCGTGATGGCGGCGGTCGTCCTCCGGTGTTTTGTCCGGCTGCGCGCTGGGGAGATGGTGATAATCCAAGCCCGTCTCGCCGATGGCCACGACGCGCGGATGTGCGGCCAGGGCGCGAAGCGCGGGGCGCAAATCTTCCGGGGCTTCATCCGCGTTGCACGGATGCCAGCCGATGGCGGCGAAGACCTGGGGAAATGTTTCGGCCAGCTTCACCGCGCGTTCGCTGCTGGCGAGGTCGGTGCCGATGGAGATGATCTTGGTGATGCCGGCGGCGTGGGCGCGCTGGATTATCTGCGGCAAATCGGCGGCGTAATCGGGATAATCGAGATGCGCGTGGGTGTCGTAAAAAATGGCCATGATTCAGGTGCGTGACCGCGCGAGCTGCTTCGCGAGCCGGAGCGCGGCGATCATGCTCGACGGATTGGCGACGCCCTGGCCGGCGATGTCGCAGGCGGTGCCGTGGTCGGGCGAGGTGCGGATGAAGGGCAGGCCGAGCGTCCAGTTCACACCGGAATCGAAGCCGATCATTTTCAGCGGCACGAGTCCCTGGTCGTGATACATCGCCACCACCGCGTCGTAGTCACCTCGAAAAACCTGGTGAAACAACGTGTCGGCGGCGAACGGGCCGTGGGCGTCGAGGCCGCGCGCCCGCGCGGCGGCCACGGCGGGGGCGATGGTGGTGATTTCCTCGTCGCCGATTTTACCGCCTTCGCCGGCGTGCGGGTTGAGGCCGCAGACGGCGATTCTGGCGCGCGGCAGACCGAGGTCACGGCAGGCGCCGGCGGCGCGTTCGATGGCCAGTTCGATGTTCCCGCGCTGAAGCCGCGCGGCGACTTCCTTGAGCGGGACGTGAATGGTGGCGAGGGCGACGCGCAGCCAGCGCTGACGGTCGTCGCAGCCGAGCAGCATCATCACGGTGCGGTTCGTGCCGGCGAGGCCGGAGAGAAATTCCGTCTGCCCGACGAAGTGCGGGTGGCCGGCGCGGATGATGGCCTCCTTGCTGACGGGCGCGGTGACGAGGGCGAGGGCATCGCCGCGCAGGCAGCGTTCCGCGCCGTCCTGCAGCCAGGCCAGGGCGG
>CANMZY010000380.1:0-3750 GCA_947502425.1 Verrucomicrobiales bacterium | reverse complement strand
CGCACATTGAAAAGTATGACCTCTACCAACACTACCGGCCGCTCGCGAAATTTCTGCGCCCCGCCGACTGGCCGTCGTCCGAATGGAAGACCATGAAGACGACGCGCCCGAACCTCCCGGTGAGCCTGAATGTCTATGGCCTCGCCGCCCCGGACCGCGCGCTCGTCTGGATTCACGACCCGCTGGCTTTTCGCGTGATCAAGGGCAAATCCGAACGCGGCCCCGCGCAGGCCGAAGCCAGCGTCAACGTGGCCGGCCTCGAGCCCGGCAACTACAAGATCGAATTCTTCAGCACCACGACCGGCGAGGTGGTCGGCAGTGACTCGCAACCGGTCAGACCGCTGCGCCATTTCGGTTACGGCATCGAACTGAAACCCCCGCCCTTCTGGGGCGACATCGCCGCGCGGATCATCCGGCAGGGTCAGCAGTGGAAGAAGGAGTGAGGCCGAAGCCTGGGATCGCCGGCATCCTTGCCGGCGCGAACACGTGCTGGGGCCAGCAACGCGCCGGCTGGAAGCCAGCGCTCCCAGGCGCACTCGAACTTCGCAGCCTCCAGTTTCAAGGACAGGGTCCAGTTGCGCCCTGGATGAATGGAACCGCGGCATCGGTCTTGTGACCGCAGCACCGGCCGTGCTACGGTCGCCGGGACATGGAAGCCGCCGACTGGGTCAGCCTCAACGACGACGAGTTGCTGGAGAAAAAAATCTCCCGGCTGGGACTCAAACTTGAAGGCACGGAACTCCAGCCGCTCATCCAGCAGCTTTACGCCGAGCTGTCCCAGAAGGGGCTGGCCTTTCATCCGCCCTGCCACGTCGGCGACGAATGGTTTGTGCCCGTCGGCATCCCGGCCATCTTCATCCCGTTTTTTCTCACGCACGAACGGCTGCGCAAACTGGAGCGGAAAATCATCCTCGAAGTCGAAGGTGAAACGCCCGAGTGGTTCCTGCGGCTGATGCGTCACGAGGCTGCCCACGCGTATTTCTACGCGTTCCAGCTCCAGAAGAAAACCAAGTGGCGGCGTATCTTCGGCCTGACCTCGACGGAAGAGACGCCGGAGTTTTACCGGCCGCGGCCCTACAGTCATTCCTACGTGGTGCATCTGGACGACTGGTACGCGCAGAGCCATCCCGACGAGGATTTCGCCGAGACCTTCGCCGTCTGGCTCACGCCGGGACTGGACTGGCGCGCGCGCTACAAAAACTGGAAGGCACTGCAGAAGCTCGAGTATGTGGATGAACTGATGCGCTCGCTGGCCGGCCGGCCGCCGGTCCATCAGCCCGCCTACCACGTCGCCGACTACGATTTTCTCAACCTCAAGCTCAAGACCTACTACGCGCGCAAACGAAAACTCTTCGCCGACTCCTACCCCGATTTCTACGACAACGACCTCAAGCAACTGTTCGTCGCCGGCGTGGAGGTGGCCGGCCGTTTGCCGGCGTCCACGTTCCTGCGCCAGCGCCGCCGGCATCTGATGGACTCGGTCTGCCAGTGGACCAAAGAGAAAAAATTCCGCGTTAACAAGCTGCTCGCGCGCCTGATCGAGCGGTGCGACCAGTTGGACCTGCACCTCAAGGCCGACGATGCAACGCAGCATTTGCAGGTGTCCGCCTACCTGACCACGCTGGTGATGAACCACCTGTTCACCGGCCAATTCAAACGCACCAAATAAACGCCGTGAAAAAGAAACTCAAAGTCCTCGCCCTCTTCGACGCCATCGCGCCCACCACGCTCGACCAGGATCTGAGCGCCGAGCTGAAGACCGTGGACTGGAAGACGGAGGCCCACGTCCTCGAAGCCCTCGGCCAGCTCGGGCACACCACCGAACATCTTGCCATTTTTGACGACCTCGATCTGTTGCGGCAAAAACTCCTGGGCTTCGCGCCGGACGTGATCTTCAACCTCGCCGACCAGTTCAAGAACAACCGCGCCTTCGACCAGAACATTGTTTCGTTCCTGGAAATGCAGGGCACACCCTTCACCGGCTGCGGCTCCACCGGGCTGACGCTCTGCAAGCACAAGGGCATCTCCAAAAAAATCCTCAGCTATCACCGCATTCATGTGCCGGACTTCGTGACCATCGCGCGCGGCCAGCGCATCGCGCGGCCCCGGCGGCTCAAGTTCCCCATTCTTGTGAAGCCGCTCAAGGAGGAGGCGTCGCTCGGCATTTCCCAGGCGTCCTTCGTCGAGACCGACGAGCAGTTCAACGAGCGCGTGCAGTTCATCCACGAGAAATTTGTCAGCGACGTGATTGCGGAGGAATACATCGAGGGCCGGGAATTTTACGTCAGCCTCCTCGGCAACCATCGTCTCCAGGTTTTTCCCATCCGCGAACTCATCTTCAAGGAAGTGCCGCCGGACGAGCCCAAGATCGCCACCTACCGCGCCAAGTGGGACGAGGAATATCGCAAACGCTGGGGCCTGCAGAACCAGTTCGCCGAAGGACTCGACCCCGGCCTGGTGCGCGGCATCGAGCAGACCTGCAAACGCATCTATCATCTGCTCACCATCGACGGCTACGCGCGCCTGGACTTCCGGGTCACGGCGGCCAACGAGGTTTACTTCATCGAGGCCAACCCGAACCCGATGCTGGCGGCGGACGAAGACTTCGCGCAATCCGCGCTGAAAGCCGGGCTGCCCTTCCCGCGGTTGATCGACCGGATTCTGCGCCTCGGCCTCACCACCGTGCGTGGGTGATCGCGCGCATCGTGGACACGGCCCCTGCTCGGAAGGAGCGCGGGTCTTTGACCCGGTAAATTTGTTCGTCTGTTTTCGCATGAGTGAAGGAATAGCCTGTAAACATTGATCGGATTACGTATATCTCATTTTCACCTCATGCAAGGATAGACGCTCCAAATGCACTTTGTCTGTCAGGAATTGTCAGGAAGTTTCTGCGCGGAGATCGTTTCACTTCGCGCGGCGCGCGGCAAGGGCCACGCCATGGCGGATAAGGGAAGTGGGCGACGGGAGTGGACGGGATCAAGAATCGATTCCTCTCCGATATGCCTTTTACAAGACTCCTTTATGAGTTCCGGCTCGCTCACAGGATGGCACGCAGGTGGTCTCATAAGAGGCGCGTTCTCCCGGCCAGCGGTGTGGCCCATTTGGTGGCGGCGCGGAGGTGGGGGAGTTCGGTGGCGATGTCGGCGAGGATGCGAGCGCGGAGTTTTAGACATTCGCGCAACACACGCAGGGCGTCCTCGCCCATTTCCTTGCCGGCGAAAAGTTCGGGGAGTGAATCGGCGAAATTCAAACCGGTTTGAACTTCACTGCCAGTGAGGGGAACGCCGAGGTCGTGATTGGTGAGGAGCAAGCGGCGATCGCGGCGGGTAAAGGCCCCGCACGAATCCAGAAACCAAGTGGGCGATCCGGTGGAATCCACGTGGAGCAGTTGCAGGAGCTTTTTTTCGAGATGCCAGAGGTCGCGCAGGGATTCTTCGGAGATGCTGAGCGTGCGCAACATGACCAGGGCGCGCAGGAACTCGAGGTAGGCGTTGGAATAGGCCGCGCCTTCAAGCGTCGGCAGCTCAAAGCGCTTCTGCAGGCCGGACAGGTAAACCGTCGAGCGGTTCAGGGCTGCCGCGATGTCGGCCAGGGAACGCACGCGAGGACGATACGGATTGCTGCGGGCAAAGTAAATTGGGACTTCAGTCGGGTGATGAATTGTGGGATTGATGTGTGATGGCTGAAGCGAGGGGACTTGGAGGGAGCGAAATCATGAATGGCGGAGAATTCACGGCGAAGGCGGCGACG
>CANMZY010000379.1:0-3750 GCA_947502425.1 Verrucomicrobiales bacterium | reverse complement strand
ACTTGTTCCACATCCTTCAGCCGGGCCTTGTCGAGCGGCTGCTCAAGCCCCTTGGTCGGGTCGATCAGATTTTTCGCGATGGCCGCGCGCTTCTGATCGTTGCCGTCCAGGCGCGGGTCCTTGATCTGCATCGAGGCGCTGTCATCGACGAGCATGACGAGCAGCCGGCGAATGCTGCCTTCCACGGTCAAGGCCAGCACCGGACGCATCAGGAGCACGACGATGAAGACGAGGAAGAGCACGCGCAGGCCAGCCAAGATGTATTTGCGGACGGGCTTGAGCGCGGCGGGGCTGCTGCGGTACATCCACCAGATCAGCACGCCCAAGACGAGGGCGATGATCACCGCCCAGCCGACGCTGATGCCCCCGCGGAAGGCCAGTGAGAGGCCCGACACGGTGACGTCCTGCCCCATCTTCGCGCCCAGCAATTTGAGAAAAAATTCAGTCATGCGAACTCATTTTGAACGGCTGAACCATTGCGCCAGGAACGTTTCCAGCGCCGCGACCGCCAGCGCGGCCAGCACGATGGGCAGCCAGAATTCCAGCCCGCTGCGCTCCCGCAGCACCACGTCCTTCAGGGACAGGCCGGGCGTCCAGTCCACCACATGCGCGGAGGCGGACAACAATTTCTTCTGCTCCGCAGAAAGTTCGTCCAAGGTTGACTCAAGCGCGCTCGCCTGGGCGGCAAATTTGAAGGTGGTGAGCGGATCGGCCACGGTGAACTCGTAGAGGCCGCTCAAATCCGTCTGCTCGAAGTGCAGCGCGGGCGCGCCAGCCAGCATCTCGACCCGGCGTAGTTCGGGCACCGCATCGGTCTGGCGCGGCTTGGTCACGCGCGCATCCTTACCGAGCAGTTCCGAGGAGGTGCGGCGGAGAAAGCGCTCGCCGACCCGCACGTTCAACCCCTCGTCTTGCCGCTGGATGATGGAACCCAGGACGCGGTGCATGACCGGGACGAACGCGGGCCGCACCGGCAGATCGTTCCAAGCCGTGTCCGCCGTCGTGGAAAACAGCACCACCCGGCCCAGGCCCCAGGTCCGCTCCATGACCGCCGGCCGTCCGTCCGAATAGCGCAGGACTACGCGCGGCTCGCCCGCGTCGTTCAGTTTGACATCCGCCGGCTTGTCCCCCGGCTTGGGCGCGGGCGGGCGGGTGTAGGGCGCGGGCAGCAGGTCGATCGCCCGAAAAATCCGCGCAGAACTGAGCGTGCCGGAGCCTTCATCATTCCAGATGGCGACCACCGGGTGATCGAAATTTTTGTCCTGGAAGGAGAGGTATTTTTCATCCTGGTCGGCCTGGCCGCGGATCTCGCCGAGCAGGGCGGGCAGCAGTTGGTGTTTCTTGACGAGCGAGTCGTTGTAAAAGACCGGGTTCACCTTGCCGCCGGGGAAGACGACCAGACCGCCGCCGCGCCGGAGATATTGCTCGAAGGCGACCACGGTCGTTTCGGAAAGTTCGGCCACGTTGGCCAGCACCACGGCGTCATAATCATCCAGCCGCGCGGCGGACAGATCCGAAAGGCTGGCCACGACCGGCTTGATGAAATAACCGGCCTGCTCGCCGCCGGCCACCGGCGTGAGCGCGTGGCGCAGGTAGAACACCTCGCTGTCGCGCGGCTCGGCCCCCGGCTCGCCATCGACCAGCAGCACGCGCACTTCCTTGATCGCGCGCACCGCCACGCTGCGCTTGTCGTCCGCCACCAGCCGGTCCTCAGGCAGGCGCGCGGTCACGGAGTGAAAGCCCTCGCCGCCCAGCTTGGCGAAGAGCGGGATGGTCTTGCTCTCGCCCGCCCCGAGCAGCTCGAGGTTGTATTCGTTGCTCGGCGGATCGGAATCGACATGGAGCGAGACCCGCACGTCGCGCGCCGTCTCACGGCCGTGGTTGGTGACGCGGACGGCGAACCGCAACGGGTGTTTGGCCGGGGACATGCCGCTGTCCAGGCGCAGTTCGTCGATGCCGAGATTATGCACCTCGTGCTCGTTGATGAAGACGAAGTGGGTGCGGATGTCGCCCTTGACCTTTTTCAGGGTGTTTTCGATTTCCCCGAACTGCTTCCAGCCGGTGGTCTGGCCGTCGGTGAGGACATAAATTTCCTTCCGGATGGCGAACCGGCCCTTGAGCGTTTCGATGGCCTTGTTGACAGCCGGCCCCAGATCGGAGCCGCGGTCCGTGAGGGGGGCTTCCTTGATGGCCTTGCGCGCGAGATTGAAATCAAACGTCGGCTCCGGCACCACGCCATTGACGATGTCCGAGGCGAGCAGGATGGCCACCGACGAACCCGCCGGCATCGTTTCCATGGCCTGCTCGGCGGTTTTCTTCGCCTTCTCGAAACGGGTCTGGGTCCCGTCGCTCATGCCCATGCTCAGGGAGTTGTCGAGGACGACGACGGCCGTGACCTGGGTCTGGCCGAAAATTTCGGAGGCGGCCTGTTTCATGGCGGGCCGGGCGAGGGCGAGGGCGAGCAGGATGAGGAGCAGGCAGCGCAGCAGGAGGAGGATCATGTCCTCGATCTTCATCCGGCGCTGGTTTTGTTCGACGCTGACCTTCAGGAAGCGCATCGCCGCCCAGACGACCTTCTGGAATTTCCGCCGGTTGAGCAGATGGATGATGATCGGCACGGACACCGCCGTGATGCCGAACAACATGAATGGATTCAGAAAGCCCATGGTTAGTTAGCAGGAGTAAAATGACGGAGGACGCATGACGGCAAGGCGGCCGAACACGCCCGGGCGGACGGGGCAGGCGCGTTGGTTTCGGACGGGGGCATTGAAATTTCTTTCGTCATGGATAGCGCGTGGCGGTCAGCGGGTGGTGGTCCGGAGCCGGAACCCAAGATAACCGGCGAGCACCTCGTGCAGCGGTTGTGCAGTGTTCACCAGCAGGTAGTGGCACTGGTTTTTTTCGCAGCCGTCGCGCAGCCGGTTGCGGAAGGCCTCGACTTCCCGCAGGTAGCTCTTCTGCACCTCCGCCGGGCGCGTGAGAATTTTCGGGATCTGCTCCAGCCCCTCGAACTCGACCAGGCCGGTGAACGGAAATTCCAGTTCATACGGGTCCATGATGTGGAAGACGATGACTTCATTCCCGCCGAACCGCAGATGCTGGATGCCTTCGAGCACCTTCTGCTCGTCGTCAAAAAAATCGCTGATAACAATGACAATGCCCTTGCGGCGGATTTGCATCGCCATGTCGTGGAGAACGGTGGCGATGTTCGTCTGGTCCGTCGGCTCGAAGGCGGCCAGTCGGGCCATGAGCTTGTGGATGGTGGCCTTGCTGTCGCTGCGCGGCGAGTAGTCCCGCATCGTCGTATCAAACAGGCCCAAGGCCACGGCGTCGCGCTGGTGCAGGATCACGTAGGCCAGGCAGGCCGCGATCATTTTACCGTACTGCAGCTTGGTGATCGCGCCGGATCCATATTTCATCGACTCGCTGCCGTCGAGCAGGATGTTGGCGACGTAGTTGGTTTCCTGCTCGTACTGCTTGATGAAGTATCGGTCGGTGCGGGCCTGCACCTTCCAGTCGAGATGCCGCGTGTCGTCGCCGTGGGAGTATTCGCGGTGCTGGGCGAACTCGATGGCAAAGCCGCGGTAGGGGGACTTGTGCTCCCCGGCCATGTAGCCCTCGACCATGGAGCGGGCCTGCATGCCGAGCGCTTCCGCGTTGGAAATCGTCTGCGGATCGAGCAGTTGATCAATGTGGGCTTTGTCCATGCGACAGAGATTGGTTCAGGGATTCAGTTCCGGTCGAACCCGA
>CANMZY010000378.1:0-3764 GCA_947502425.1 Verrucomicrobiales bacterium | reverse complement strand
CTGCTCGACGCGCTCGCGGCGGAGTTCGTGAAGAGCGGCTACGACCTCAAGCACCTCGTCCGCACCCTCGCCACCTCGCGCACCTATCAACTCAGCGCCGTGCCCAATCAATACAACGCGATCGACAAACAAAACTTCTCCCGCTACTACCCGCGCCGCCTCACCGCCGAGGTGCTCTTCGACGCCGTGAATTCCGTGCTCCAGTCCGAGAGCAAGTTCGACGGACTGCCCGCCAGCACGCGCGCCGTGGCGCTACCTGACAACAGCTTCAATGCCAACTCCTATTTTCTGACCGTCTTTGGCCGGCCTGAAGCGTCCAGTTCCTGCGAGTGCGAGCGTTCGCAGGACGCCAGCCTCGCGCAGAGCCTGCACCTCCTCAACGCGAAGGACATTCAATCGAAACTCGTCGCCGACACTGGACGCGCCGCGCTCCTCGCCGCCGATTCGCGCAGCGACGACGAAAAAATCCGCGAGCTGTATGCGTGGGCCTTTTCCCGTCCGCCTAACGACAAGGAGCTCACCCTCGCCCGAAGCCATCTCCAAAAATGGGTGAAGGAAAAGGACAGCAAGGAATCCACCGGCAACAAACGCCCGGCCTACGAGGACCTCCTTTGGGCGCTCATCAACACGAAGGAATTCTTGTTCAACCATTAGCTGGATGATGTTTTCAAGGCTCCCCCGCGCAACGCTGATGTCTTTGGGAATCGCGCTCCTTGGCCTCTGGCCAGCCCGCGCCCAGCTCCCCACCCCGCGACTCACCACCATTTTTCCGCCGGGCGGCCGGGCGGGGACGACGGTGGAAGTCAGCGTGGCGGGGGTGGATTTGGATGAGGCCAGCCGCCTGCATTTTTCGCGGTCGCAAATCAGCGCGCAGCCGAAGCTCGACACCAAAGGCCGGCCGGAGATGAACAGATTTGTTGTCACCATACCCGCCAACACGCCGCCCGGCGTGGCCGATGCGCGCGTGGTCGGGCGGTTCGGCATCTCGAATCCCCGCGCGTTCGTGATCGGCGATCGGCCGGAGAGCATTTTGTCCGTCACCAATTCCCGTGCGGACACCGCGTTCACGATGGCGCTTGACAGCGTCGTCCACGGGCGCATGACGACGAACAGCGCGGCGTGGTTCAAGTTCACGGCCCGACAGGGGCAGCGCGTGCTGGTCCGCTGCCAGGCGCGGGAGATCGACTCCCGCCTGGAGGAATCGCTTTCGCTGCACGACCCGGCCGGTCGGGAGCTCGCGCGCAACCGGCGCGGCGGGCTGCTTGACTTCACCGCGCCGGCCGCCGGCGACTATCGCGTGAAGCTGCATGACACCACCTTCCGCGGCGGTGACGAATATTGGTTCCGAATGGGCATCGGCACCGCGCCCTGGGTTGATTTCATCCATCCCTCGTCCGGTCTGGCCGGCACCACAAACAAATATGTGCTCTATGGCCGCAACCTCCCCGACGGCGCGCCCGCGAACCTCGTCAGCGCGGACGGCAAACCTCTGGAGCAACTCGTCGTGGTGATTGAGCTGCCTGACGATGCGGTGGCGAGACAGCGTCTGGAGTCCAGCTCGCTGATCCGCCCGAACGAAGCCGCGCTCGACGGCATTGAATACCGTTGCAAAAGTGCGCAGGGAGTTTCCAATCCCGTGCGTCTCGCCTTCGCCGCCGCGCCGGTCATCGCCGGGCCGATCGAGACGCCGCCGGAAATTCAGGAGCTGACGCCGCCGTGCGAATTCGCCGGCCTGTTCCGCCCGCGCGGCGAGCCGGCGACGCTGGCGTTCGCCGCGAAGAAGGGCGAGGTGTGGTGGCTCGAAGTTTTTTCACAGCGCCTCGGCACGGCGGCCGATCCGTTCGTGCTACTCGAACGCGCGACCAACGGCGCGGCTGGAGAAAAAATCTTCACCACCATCGCGGAACTGGGCGACTCGGATGCGAATCCCGGCGGCCTCGAGTTCAACACCGCCTCGCGTGATCCATCCTTTCGTTTCGAGGTGAAGGAGGAGGCCGCGTATCGCGTGCAGGTGCGGGACGTGTTCAATCGCGGCCCCGCGAGTCCGCGCCACCCGTTCCGGCTGGCGGTGCGACGGGGGATGCCGGACTTCCGGCTCGTCGCCCTCCCGGTCCAACCTCCGAAACTCAAGGACGACGCGCGCCTCGTCCACACTTGGACGCCCAATCTACGCCGGGGCGAAACGCAAGTGGTAAAAATTCTTGCGCTCCGCCGCGACGGTTTCAACGGTGAGATTCAACTCACCGCCGGGGGCTTGCCCGCCGGTGTTTCCTGCGGCGGCGCAACCATTCCCGAAGGCCGGACCAACGCGCTGCTGTCCTTCACGGCCACGGACGACGCGGCGGCGTGGAGCGGCGCAGTGAAAATCATTGGCCAGGCGAAGACAGCCCAGGGAGGACTGGTGCGCGAGGCCCGCAGTGGCTCCGTGATCTGGCACGTCTCCGATTTCAACGAGGAACCGGTGCAGTCCCGCCTGACCCGCGAAGTCGCGCTGGGCATCAGCGTCGAGCGGGCACCGGTCACGATTGAACCGGTCGAACGGAAAACGTTCGAGGCGGTCGCGGGAACAAAAATTTTGATCCCCCTCCGGATCATCCGCCGCGACGAGTTCAACGATGCTTTGAAACTTAAGGTCGTGGGCGTGCCCGCGCTGGAGGCGCTGGGCGAACTGGAGATGAAAACCAACACGGCCACGTTGGAGATCGATCTCGGCAAGTTCAAGCTGCCCGCCGGCACGCATCGTTTCATTCTGCAGGGGCAGACCAAGGGCAAGCATCGCAGCTACGTCGCCGAGGCGCAGGCCGCCAACGCGGCGCTCAAGCTCGCGGAAAGGGAACTGACGGCCGCAGCCAGCGACGCTAAAAAGTCCGCCGAGGAAAAGAAAGCCGCCGCCGAGAAGACCGCGAAAGACCTGGCGGAAAAATCCAAACCGAAAGAGGCGACCATCATGGTTTATTCCACGCCCATCAACCTGCTGGTAAAACCGGAGGAGAAGAAGCAGCCGTGAGTGCGCGCTTCTTTTTGATTTGCCTGGCCGCCTGCGCGCTTGGTCTCACCGCGTTCGCCGACGAACCGAAACCCGCCGCCGCCATTCCCATCGCCAGCATCAGCCACAAGGGCGCGGTGGATTTCGAGCGCGAGGTGCTGCCGATCCTCCGTCCCAACTGCCTCGTCTGCCACAATCAGACTTCCGCCAAGGCCGGCCTGAATCTCGAGACGCCGCAAACCATGCTCAAAGGCGGCGAGAGCGGCCCGGCGATCAAACCGAAGCAGGGCAGCAAAAGCCTGCTGCTCCAGGCGGCGGCGCATCAGACCGACACTCCCATGCCGCCGAAGGGCAACAAGTCCGCCGCGGTCGATCTCACGCCGGAACAGCTCGGCCTCATCAAATTGTGGATCGATCAGGGCGCGAAAATGTCCACGCCCGCCGCGCGCGTCATCGAGTGGCAGGCGCTGCCGCCGGGCTTGCATCCCATTTACGCCGTCGCGCTCACGGCCGATGGACAGTTCGCCGTGGGTGGCCGCGCCAACCAGATTTTCGTTTATCATCTGCCGACCGGCCGGCTCGTCACGCGCCTCACCGATCCCGTGCTCCTCAAGTCCGGCCTCTACCCGGCGGCGGGCGTGGCGCATCGCGACCTGGTGGCATCACTCGCGTTCAGCCCCGACGGCGCGCGACTCGCTTCCGGCAGCTATCGCGAGGTGAAAATCTGGCAGCGAACGCCCATGGCCCCGGCGGTGACCTTAAAAAATCTCTCGCCGAA
>CANMZY010000377.1:0-3769 GCA_947502425.1 Verrucomicrobiales bacterium | reverse complement strand
AAGCCGTTCCAACGGCATCGCCGTGGGCTGTCAGGCCTACACCTTCAATCGCTTCAGCGTCTTCGAGGCGATCGAGAAGACGGCCGCGGCGGGCGGCAAGGTCATCGAGTTTTATCCGGGCCAGAAACTCACGCGCGAGGAACCGAACGTGAAGTGGGACCACAACTCGCCGGACCCGATCGTGCAACGCGTCAAGGAGAAGCTCGCCCAGCACAAGGTCCGTGCCGTCAACTACGGTGTCGTGGGCATTCCCAAGGATGAGGCGGCGGCGCGCAAAATTTTCGAGTTCGCCAAGAAGATGGAGCTGTACGCGGTGACGACCGAGTCGGTGGACGCCTTGGATACCATCGAAAAAATGGTGAAAGAATATGACATTCGCGTCGGCTTCCACGAGCACGCCAAGCGCATGAAGAAAGGTGCGGATGGCAAGCCGGTCGAGGATCCGGGCTACAAGATTTGGAATCCCGAATACGTTCGCGACCTGGTGAAGGATCGCGACGCGCGCATCGGGGCGTGCGCGGACACGGGGCACTGGCAGACATCCGGGCTGAAGCCGCTGGACGCCATCAAGATTCTCAAGGGCCGCATCATCAGCCTGCACATGAAGGACCGGGCGGCGCTCGGGACCGGGCAGCACGATCAGATTTTGGGCACCGGCGTCGGGCAGTGCAAAGAGATCCTCGCCGAACTGAAGGCCCAGGGTTTCAAGGGCAACATCTCCATCGAGTACGAGTTCAACTGGGACAACTCGGTGCCGGACGTGAAGCAGTGCATCGAGTTTGTCACGGCCAATTATCCCGGCAAACCCTGAGCGGTCCGTTCGCTGTCGGCGTGCCGGCTTCCCCCAGGGGGAGGAGTCCGCCGCACGCCGACAGCCGTTGACCTGAGGAGAACCGGGGCGCCGCAACGGCGCTGCATGGGGCCAACCTACTCAGTGAGCGGCGCGGTGCCGATGGGATCACGGGACGGGGCAAGGGCGATTTGACAAAGGCGATTTGACAAAGGCGATTTGGCAAAGGAATGGCGGCAAAGGAATGAAAACAAAAAACTTCCCCGTCCCCATTCCTCTGCCCCCATTTCCTTTGCCAAATCAGTTTTTGGGGACTGGGGTTCAGATTCAGCCGGCTTCAGATTCAGGTTGGTCACGGCGTGTCCGACCCAGCGCTGTAGCCGTCAACACGGAGAGAACCCACGCGCCGCAACGGCGCCAGCGTGCTCGGTAGGCGGAGGGGGACGTTGGCACGCCCAGATCCCGCCCCCCGAAGTCCACAAGCCCAGACACCCTGCCAGGTCAGGATGTCTGAGCCTGCGGCGCGCAGTCTCAGCTCAAGGCCTCCCGGCAGAACTTGATGGATTTGGCCAGCTCCGTCATGCGGTCCGAGTCGGCGGGCACCTTGTATTCGAACTCGATGGTCGCCTGTATCGGCCACTTGTTGTCGCGGATCAGGCGCAGCACCTCGGCAATCGGAGTATCGCCCTGACCGAACGGCATGTTCGCGCCGTTGCCTTTCTTGCGGTCCTTCACATGGACGTGCGTGATGCGGCCGTGGTGCTTCTTGATGAACTCGACCGGTGAGCCGTGATCGCCGGCGACGAAATGCCCGAGGTCCACGTTGGCCCCGACGAATTCGCCATGCGCGAAGGCTTTCTCCCACTGAGCGGGACCGGTGCTGGCGTGGCCGTGCAGGGCGAGATGAATCTTGTGCTTGTCGGCAAATTTCCCGACGCCCTTGTGGTCGTCGTCCTTGCCGATCTCGGTGGAGATGCCGCGCGCGCCGAGGGCTTTGGCGAGGGTGAAGGCGTAGTCCAGCTCGCTTTCGGTCATTTTGAAAATGCCGTCCACCTTGATGACTTCAATGAAAACACCGGTGCTCTCCCAGTGCGCGCGAAAGGCGCGGGCCTTCCCCATGTCCACGGTCTCGCGCCAGGTGCGAAGCTGCTTGGCGTGATCCCCGGCGGCCCCGGCGGGGAGGACTTTCGCCTTGGGGCTGGTGAGGTTGGCGGGCGCGCCGAACTGGGCCTCGATGGGCTGCGTGCGCAGTTCGATGGCGCTCAGGCCGAGCTGGACACAGGTCTTGAGGATGTCCTCGGCGGACATGGCGGCGTTGCCAAAGCTGTAAGGGGCGTTGATGCCGATGTGGACGCCGGCGACTTTGGAGTTGGGCTTGCCGGCGGACGCAGTGGGCGCGGCGGCCAGGACGGAGGACGGGTTGAGCCACGCTCCGGCGGCGGGCAGTGACAGGGCGGCAAGCTGGGCGAAACGGCGGCGGTTCAAGGTGTACATGCGCGATGTGGGTTGGATTTGCTGGGGCCAGTCGGGGTCGCCCCAAAGCTGCAGCTCTGGTGGGTGACTTCGCGCTGGCGGGCGGCATCCTTCGTTTCCTGCCGCGGCTGGGCAAGCTTGTTTATGCGGTATCAAACGGGCTTGCGACTCTTGAACGGGCGACTGCCGGCCCGGCCGAGCGCCCCACGTTTGATGCCCCTCGCCACGAGCCGCCGTGCCGACCCTGCGCGCGGCAGCCTCTCCATTGCCAAATCCTTCAAGCCCCACGGCCCGCCTGCCGATACCTCGGGAAGGTTGGACTGCCAAGAGCAGCGCCCCGGCGAACGGGCCTGCGTTGGGCTAACCCTGGCCGCTGACATTCGGAACCTCGCCGCTCACCCCGGCCGGGAAACCGGGGGGCCGGACTGACCACGCCCGAACGCAAAGCGATACCGTCGATGAAACGACCTGTCCGAAGAACAAGCGCCGGTTTTACGATGATCGAAATGATGATCGTCACCGGCCTGATCGCGCTGCTGGCGTCCATCTCCCTCATTTATTTCAACCGCGCCCGCCTCTACACCCAGCGCAATGCGTGCCTCAAGAACCTGAGCACCATCGAATCGGCCAAACAAATCTGGGGCGTGGAAAAAGGCAAAACCACCGGCGCGGCACCCACCGAAGCCGATCTCATCGGCCCGTTCCTCTACATGAAGCAGATGCCCGTCTGTCCCGGCAGCGGCACTTATTCCCTCGGCAGCATCGGCTCCGACGCCACCTGCACCGCGGTCGCCGAAGGGCATGTGCTCTGAGCGGCCCCGCGGCGTTGGGCCGTCGGAAAAGCTCAACTGAATCCGCCCGGATTCGGCGTTTTCCCCGGACACGAGACTTAAAACCACTAACCGGCACTAACCTGCACTAATGGAAAAAAACCAATCCCAGCCGCACGGTTGAGCCGCTGGCGACCGTTCTTCTTATTAGTGCCAGTTAGTGCCGGTTAGTGGTTTCAACGCATTCCTGAGTCGCGAACGACCGCTCGTGCGAGCCGCCCCGCCCGCTCGTCGCCGTCGTGAATTCTCACCTCCCCTCCCCGTCAGGCTCCGACTCTTTACCCTATGAAACTCCCCTCCCTCCTCCTCTTCGTCGCGCTTCCGCTCCTCGCCCGCTTCGCCCACGCCGCCGCGCCCGCGCCCACGCCCGCGGTCCCCGCCCCCGAACCCACCCGCATCATCATCGAAGCCGAAGACCTGCTCGGCGTTGACCAGGAGCACTTCGGCCCCGGCCCCGCGTGGCAGGTCGGCCGCTGGGGCCACGACCTCTACCAAAACATGATCTTCGGCGGCGTCTGGGCCAGCCGCCTCCGCAACGCCATGACCGACGCCTCGGACACACCCGCCGAAGTCTCCACCGAAATCGAAGTCCCCGTCGCCGCCACTTACAAAGTCTGGGCGAAATACGAATGCCCGCCCTTCTTCAACTACGCCTTTGCCCTGCGCCTCACGCCCG
>CANMZY010000376.1:0-3778 GCA_947502425.1 Verrucomicrobiales bacterium | reverse complement strand
TTCCCTTCTCCGCATTGGATAGGGAGAAGGTGGCGCAGCCGGATGAGGTGTGCCTTTGGAGAGTGGGGAGAGGGCCGGGGTGGGGTGTCGGGGCGACGCGCCGAACACAAAACCAACTTACCCGAAACCAGTTTTCTGGCTAGGTATCTCGCATGAGCAGGATTGAACTCGCTGTCAGCAAAGTCAAAAAACTGTCTGCACGTCAGGCCAAGGAATTGTTGGGCTGGCTGTCCGCACGGCAACCGAATGGCATTGCGAAAACGCCCCGGACAGCGAGGAGCAAAGCGGCTGCGCACCAGCGCATGAAAAAACTCAAGGCATGGCACGATTCGGTTCGTTTTACCACCGACTGGCAGCCGCCCCGGATGCCGGATGATGATTCGTTCAAACTCTTCCGATTTTGAACTTCGTGCTGGACACCAACGCGGTCAGCGAGACGGAGAAGCCGCCGCCCAATCCCGGTTTCATGGCCTGGCACGATGTCCAAGACCCGGCACAACTTTTCATCACCACCATCACGTTGGCCGAAGTGTGGCGCGGCTTTCACGGTTTGCCGCCGATCCACCCGGACTACGAACGCATCAAGAAATTCGCCAACGACCTGCCACGGAAATATCGCGTGCTGAACTTCGACACTCGCGCGGCGGCAATCTGGGGAGAAATGACCGCACAGGCCGGCGGGCCATTGCCGCTGCGAGATTCATTCATTGCCGCCATCGTCCGCTCGCGCGGCCAGCGCATCGTCACGCGCGACACCGCGCCCTTCGAGCGCATGGGTTGCAAAGTGGTTGATTCCTGGGACTGAATTGCGGTGGCGGCGGGCGAGTTCGGCGGGGATTTTCATGCGCGGGCGTTGGTGCGGATTGTGGAAAGTCTGTGTTGGTTGACGCTGCCGGGGTCATTGCCTTCGGCTCCGCGCGAAGCAGCCGACACGGACACCGTCGTGCCGAGACGCGCACAGCAGAACCTTGGCACCACCAACCATTCGCACGCCCACAGCTTCGGCCCTTGCGGCGACATCGTCCGCAAGGACGATGCGCACGGTTTTCAAAACATTCTGACCGCCCGATGAAAGACTGAAAAACTAGGGACTGGTCGGTGTCTCAGCCACACCCGACTGCGGCCTCTCGCCGTCCGGCCAAGAGGTCTGCTCCATCGACTTGCCGTTTTGCAGCCGAACCGAGGTCTTCAAGCGGCCGCTAGGATAGTAGGCGTTGGCCGTGCCATCGGGGACTCCGGCCTTCAACTCCAATTGCTCGGCCAGCGTGCCGTCTTCGTTCCACCGACGAAATGTCCCATGCAATTTGCCCTCGCTGATTTCCGCCGTGGACTGGGGCCGACCGTTGGCATGCCACTTCAGGCGCGGACCATGCGACACGCCAGCTACAAAATGCTCCCGCACTTGGATCGTCCGGTTCGTATGCCAACCCTCCGAGACTCCATGCAGCACTCCGTTGGAAATGGCCGACCGAGATTTCAAGGCACCGTCGGGATGGCGCTCCAGCATGAGGCCAAAGAAGGGAGCGCTCTGCGCGGCCCGATACAGGCGACCCTCCCGTAGGGTGAGGTAATCCCGTGGCACCTCCGCAGGTGGAGCGGGGGCCGGTGGCTCCGGCTGCCAGCGGACCAGAAGCAAGCACGCCAGCACCCCCAGCCCTAGCAGGACTGCGAGGCGAAGGCGCGGAGCAGCAGCGCGGCCCGGCCGGGAGGGAGGGTGGGCGGGGTTCATGGCAGCGGACATGGAGGGGCTATTGCGCCATCAACCGGAAGAAGCGCGGGGCCGAGCCGTCGGGCGCGGCGGGTTCCACCTGGAGCGGACGCACGTCAGTGGCTTGGTAGTTCTGGCGCGGAGTCGCTGCCGCAGCCTCGGTCGTGAGGCGGAAGGTGAGCGGCGTCCAAGTCTTCAAATCCACCGAGCCAAAGAGCGTGTAGGTGCGGCCCCGAATGGCGAGGAACTCCAGCACGGGGCTGCCGCTGTTCAAGCGGACGATGTTCAGGGTGAAACCCTCCTTCGCGTCTAAGGCATACGTGCCGGCGAGGTATTCCTGCAGGTTCGTCAGCTTGTCGCCGTCCGGATCGTCGGTGGGGTTGACTTTGGTGATGTCGGAGTTGATCAGGCGTTCCCAGGCGTCGGGCAGTCCGTCACCATCCGTGTCCTCGCCGAGGGTGAGGTTCAACAGCGTGCGCCGGGCGGGTTGCCCCATCTGCGCGAAGTTGCCGCTCATCTCGATCGGGAGGTAGGTCACGGTTCCAATCTTCACCTTAATGCGAAAGGGCACGGTGGGGCGCAGTGCGGTGGGCTTGTAGAGGTCAGAGGCGATGCCCGCGTCCATCGGCACGGCGAGCCGGTAGTTCACGCCCGGCTCCAAGCCGGAGATCACCTGCGTCTTGATCTGCACACCGGCGGACGTTTCCAGGATGACTTCCGCGCCCGGCGTGCTGATCGGCGAGCCGAACTCATCCCGCACCATGCCGTAGAACAGGTGATGCGGTGCGGGCGGGTAAGCCTGCAGGATGCTGGATGAATCCTGCAGGACGATGGCGCAGAGCAGCACCGCCAGCAGCGATGAGAACGAATGCCGGCTATTCGAAATTCCGGATTTGGTGTTCGGTATGGGAGTGGGTTTCATGAGGGTTGGCGGTTAGTTGCCCGAGTAGCCGTAAGTGACGAGGTGGAGCTTCACGTCGGTCACGGTCTGGATGAAGCGGTCGAGACCCTCCTTCGGGTCGTTGAGCAGCGTGTCGCCGGGGATCACCAGCTTCCATTTGGTATTCCAGACGGTGCGCCCGATCAGCCGGCGGTTGGTGAACTGTGACGGCTGGAGCGACCCGCCCAAGCCGTAGATGTCCGCGCTGAACGCGGTGGTGGTGGACACCGGGCGGAAGGCCTGATGCTTGCGGATGCCGAAGAGCGGCTCCGTCAGCGAGTCGGCGGACTGGTAAAGCTGCTTCGTGGAGAAGTCCGACGCGCCGATGTTGAACGGCAGCGGGATGGTCACGTCATCCACGTTCCAGGTGCGGACGACACTGGCATCGCCGAGCGGCGGGCTACGCATGGCGTCCACGCCGACGGGGATCAGATACACATACGGCGTAGCGGCGAGCGCCTTGGGATCGAGGTAGGACGAGGACGGGTCGGCGGGCGAGGTGCCGCCGGCGTAGATCACCGCGGAACCGTTCGCCACCGGGTTGTTCATGCCGCGATAGCCTTCGAGGGCAACACCCACGGCAAAGAGTTTCGTGGCGAAGGAACTGCGGTTGAACGTGCTGTCCCCGGCGGCCAGGGGCTGCCCGAACAAGTTCTGTCCCGGCGTAATGGTGGTGCTGAACGTGAGCACGATGCCGGGCACGGGCCGGCCGGTGCCGGGGTCAATCTGGAGGCAATACCGGCGCACGTCGGCGTCATCCAGCAGGTTGTCCACGCGGCCCTGATAGAGCACGTCCTGCCACGTCGGGTTGTTGTTGGTGCCGGGGAGGATGCGGAGCTGCTCCGTGCGGAGTGACACGGTGGTTCCGTAGGAATCCGGGTTGTTGAAGCCGAGGCGGCCCTTGAGCACGTCCCAATCCGCCTTCATCTCCGCGAGGGCGCTGGAGAGGCCGGGATCGCCGGTGTTGCTGCCGGCGTATTGCGGTTCGCCGGCCTTGACCACGCCGATCGCGCGGGCGCTGACGATGCGGTTGACGAAGGATTTGCCTTGGTCGGTGTGCAGCAGGCCGGTCTCGTAGTCGTAGGCATTGGCCGCGAGGTAGGCGTAGCGCGAGGAGAGGTCGAAGAGGG
>CANMZY010000375.1:0-3791 GCA_947502425.1 Verrucomicrobiales bacterium | reverse complement strand
GCGGGCCTACGGCGTGCAGAGCATTCCCGGCTATCTGGAAAATGGCGTGCCGACCGGCTACGGTTCCGGCGCGGAAACGATCGTCGCCGCGCTCCACAAAAATCCTCTGACCAAATCCTCGTGGATCACGGAGTTTCTCGGCGCGGGCGACATCGACCGCGTCATCATCGAATGGCGCAGCACGCTGCGACAGATCGCGCACGCGCCCGCGCTCGACTGGCCGCGCTGGCGGGCCTTGCAGGCCATGGCAAAAGGGATTTTGCGCGAGACCGAATCGCCCACGCTCACCGACCTGCCGCCGCTTGAATTCGCCCAGACCAAGCGCGTGGATCATCGCCTGAATTTTCGCCAGCATTGAAACGGCCAGTCCTGGGAGCGCTGGCGTCCCGCCGGCAAGTTGCTTGTCTGCCCCACGAACACGCCGGCGGGACACAGCGCTCCCAGGTCTTGCGCGAACTCTTTCCTTGTCACTCCCGGTGAAACGGTCTAAGCCAGCGCGCGTGAAGTGCAAAATTTTCTGACCGCTGCCATGCTCGCCAAGCGCGTTATTCCCTGTCTCGATGTCCACGCCGGACAAGTCACCCGCGGCGTCCAGTTCGGCAAGGCCGAGGCCGGCGAACTTCGCAACGTCGGCGATCCCGTCGCACTCGCCCTCCGCTACAACGAGCAGGGCGCGGACGAAATGGTCTTCTTCGACATCACTGCCAGCGCGCACGGACGCGACACGATCATCGACGTGATCGAACGCGTGGCCGACCAGTGCTTCATGCCGCTGACGGTGGGCGGCGGCATCCGCACCGTCGAGGACATGCACACCATGCTCAAGGCCGGCGCGGACAAGACCAGCATCAACTCCTCCGCGCTCGCCACGCCGGACCTCATCCGGCAGGGTGCGGAAAAGTTCGGCAGCCAGTGCATCGTCGTCTCCATCGACGCCAAAAAAGTCGCGCCCGACCGCTGGGAGGTCTTCTCGCACGGCGGCCGCAAATTGACCGGCCTCGAGGCCGTGGCCTGGGCGGAAAAAGCCGTGGCGCTCGGCGCGGGCGAAATCGTTTTGAACAGCATCGACGCGGACGGCACGAAAGCGGGCTTTGATCTCATCATCACGCGCCGCATCAGTGAATCGGTGGGCGTGCCGGTGGTGGCGAGCGGCGGCGCGGGCAGTCTGGAACACATGGCCGAGGTGCTCCTCGAGGGCCGGGCCGACGCCGTGCTGGCCGCGAGCATTTTTCACTTCGGCGAATTCACGGTGGGCGAGGTGAAGAGATTTTTGGCGGAGCAGAATATTCCCGTTCGCTTGTAGCAGCCGACGTGAGGAGGCTCTGATTCAACCGGCGATCAGTCCAGCGGGTCCACCAATGCGACCCCGGCCGGTGTGAAGTGCCGGGTGGTGTGCGTCGCCAGGGTGTGTCCGTGATGCAGCGCGGTGGCGGCGATCAGCGAATCCTCGCAGGTCATGATGCGATTCTTCGATTTCAACTCGGCCAGCAGTTCTTTCCAGCGGACCAACACCGCCTCATCCAGCGGCTCAATTGCTGCGGCATAGTCGCGGCGCACGTCGGAAATCCAGGCCTCGAGCGCCGGGCGGTGAGTCAGCGGAGCGGTCTTCGCGCCGTGTCGAAGTTCCGCCATGGAAACAACGCTGACGAAGATGTCCCGCGTGTTTGACAGCCAAGTTAAAAGCTTTTGCGGAGTGTGCTTGCGCTCCGTGAGGGACAACAGATCCGTTTCAATGAGATAGCTCATTTGAACGGCAGTTCATGGCGCAGTGGCGCGGAAAACGGATGCGGACATTTTCGCATCGCAGCCAGAATCGTTTTGCCGGACATGCCAGCCTTGCGCCTGACCCGCGGCGTCAGGAGGATGGAATTCCGTCCGTCCTTCACCGGGCGGACTTCCACCACGCCGCCGTTCTTCAGCCCGGCGGCGTCACGCCACCACTTCGGCAGCTTGCCTTGGCCAACTTTCGTGACCGTCAGCGTGTCGAGTTCTTTCACGCCTTTAATGATTCCTTAAGAAGTGCGCCTAGCAAGCGAAGCTTTAAACGCGTTACGACGCGCCCTGCCTGTCGCCAATAATCCGTGTCTTTTTTTCAATCGCAAATCTCAAAGCCCAAACCTAAAATCTCCACCGCATGAGTTTTTACGACAAACTTAAATTCAACGCCGAGGGCCTGATCCCGGCGATCGTTCAGGAGCAAGCCACCGGACGCGTCCTGATGATGGCGTGGATGAACCGGGCCTCGCTCGAATCCACCGTCGCCACCGGCAAAACGCATTTCTGGAGCCGTTCGCGCCAGAAGTTCTGGATGAAGGGCGAGAGCAGCGGCCACACGCAAACGGTGAAGGACATCGCGTTCGATTGCGACGGCGACACGCTGCTCATCCAGGTCGAGCAAATCGGCGCGGCCTGTCACGAGGGCTACAAGTCCTGCTTCTTCCGCTCGGTCGAAGGCGGCGCGGCGTTCAAGACGACCGAGCCGCAACTGGAAACGCCGGAGCAGATTTACGGGAAGAAGTAGCGGCGGATGGGCGCAGGCCGCGTGCAATCCAACCGCTTTTTTTGACCGCAACGATCATGGACGACACCATCCCATTCGGCAGCCGGGACTACTGGTGTTTTCTGGCGGCGATCGTGTTCGCGCGGGGGATGGATTTTCTCAGCACCTGGATCGCCACGCCGCGCCTGAAACTCGAGGCCAACCCCATCGCCAAGTTTATCGGCTGGAAATGGGGCATCGCGCTGAACGTCCTGCTCGCACCGTTGCTGGCCTGCTGGCCGCTGGCCGCCGTCATCGTCGGCACGACGAGCGTGCTGGTGGCGGCGCGAAATTTTCAAAGCGTCTGGCTGATGCGCACCATGGGCGAGGACGAGTATCGACGCTGGATGTGCGACCGGATGCGTGAAGGGTCGCTGAGGCTGTTTGTGACCTGCCTGCTCGCGCAGATTTTTCTCGTGGCCCTGGTTGGCGCGCTCTTGATCTGGTTCACCGCGCAACTGGTGCCGTTTGGGATCGGGGTGGGGATCATCGGCTACGCGCTGGCGGTGGGATTTTACACGCTGCTTTCCGTGTGGCGTCTGCGCGGGGCTTCGCGCTAGGGTGTCGGCACCGAACATGGGTAACAGTATGTATTCACCATCGCAGGAAGAATTTTTGAAACTGGCCGGGCAGGGAAATCTCATCCCCGTCACGCGCAAGCTGCTGGCCGACTTTGAAACGCCGCTCTCGGCCTATCGCAAGATTCGCGGCCAGGGCGAGTCATTCCTCTTCGAGTCGGTCGAAGGCGGCGAGCATCTGGGCCGCTACTCTTTCGTGGGCTGCAATCCGCGCGCAATCATCCGCCAGACCGGCGGACGCATCGAACTCATCGAGAACGGGAAGGTGCTAGAAGTTTTTTTTGTTAAACCGAAATCCTGCACCCCGTCCCTCTCCCCATCGGATGGGGAGAGGGTGGCGAAGCCGGGTGAGGGGAAAACCGTCAGCGACGGTCTCGAAGTAGTCGAGCAGGTGTTGAAGCGGTTTCGCGCGGTTTCGCTGCCGGGCCTGCCGCGCTTCACCGGCGGCGCGGTGGGTTTCATCGGCTACGAATTTATTCACGACGTGGAGCCGGTGGTGCCGCGCCCGCCGCACGACGAACTCGGCACGCCGACGATGTATTTTCTCGTCGCCGACGAACTGCTGATCTTCGACCGCGTCGCGCAAACCATTACCGTGCTGGTCAACGCCATCATCGAGCACGGCACCACGCCGGCCGACGCCTATGAAAACGCCGTCGGCGAAATCGAGCGGC
>CANMZY010000374.1:0-3794 GCA_947502425.1 Verrucomicrobiales bacterium | reverse complement strand
TGATTTCCTTGTAGGTGGGAATCTGCTCCTTCGGTTTGGGCGGCTCGCCCGGCTTGACCGGCGGTTTCACCGGCGGCGGCTTGACCACCGGCGGTTCGTCGGGATTCTCCGTGGCCTGGGCGGCCTGGCTGGCGACAAACCCGCCTTCATCTGCGTCGGACTTGTCGGCGGCGGGATCCACGGCCACCTTGGTTTTTTTCAGATGCTTGATGATTTCCGGGAAGGAGCATTTGACCTTTTTCACGTTGGCAAAATGCGTGGAGCTGTCGCAGTAAAGATTGCCCGTGCCGTTCAGGGCCATGTTGCCGTTGCCGTGGTCGGTGGTGACGGTGATGAGGGTGTCGGGATTTTTTTGCTGAAACTCGAGGCAGGCCTCGAGCGCCTCGTCAAACGCGATCATGTCGTGGAGCGCGGCGGCCGCGTCGCTGTTGTGGCAGGCGTGATCCACCAACCCGCCCTCCACCTGGAGGATGAAATGGCTCTCCTTGCCCAGCCAGCCGAGCGCGGCGCGCGTCATCACCGCCAGGGTGGGGACTTTCGCGACAAGCTTGGGATCGGCGAGGTGGTCGATGGTGTAGGGCAGATGGCTCGAGGAGAAGGTGCCGAGCCAGCGCTGGTCGTTCGAGGCGGCCTTCAGTTCATCCAGCGTCTCCATCACCGTGTAGCCGGCGGTCACGAAATCCTTTTTCAAATTACGCTTGTCCTGGCGCTTGGCGGGGTCGAAAAATTTTTTCCCGCCACCGAGCAGCACCTCGATCTTGCGCTCCAGGTACTGCGCGGCGATGGCCGTGCCGGTGTCGCGGTTGTCCACGCTGGCGGCGAAGCCGGCGGGGGTGGCGTGGGTGATCTCGGTGGTGGTGACCAGCCCGCGTTTCCAGCCCAGCTCGCCGAACAGTTCGTAGAGCGTCTTGAGCTTTTTTTTGCCGGGAAGCTGGTTGATCACGCCGTTGACCACGCGCGAGCCGCTGCCCCAGCTCGAGGCCGCGGCGGAGGAGTCGGTCACCAGCGAGTTGAGCGAGCGCATGTTCATCAAGGCTGGGACGGCGGCGGGATTCTTATACATCTCCATCCAGGCCAGACCTCGTTTGCGGGTCAGGCGTGAAAAGGCGTCGGCCATGGTGAGCGTGCCCATGCTCATGCCGTCGGCGACGAGTTGGATGATGTGGCGCGGCTTCTGGCCGGGAATGGCGTGGAGTTCGCCGGCGGAACGGGCGAGATGGGGAAAGCCCGCGACGGCGGAGACGAGGGCGGAGCTTTGCAAAAAACGGCGGCGGCTAATCATGGTCGTGGAATTAAGCACGGGGCCGGGCGCGGGTAAACAATAATTGCGGGCGTGCGGTTATCTCGGGCGCAGCCCGGATGACACTGTCCCTGGAGCGCGGCTGTGTCGTCCTCGACCAGCCGCAGAAGCTGCCCATGGCTGGGCGCGTTCAGTGCATCCAGCATGGTTTGCTATTCGGACGGGCTGCGGCTAGTCTCCGCGACACTGCCGCCCTCCGCCGCGGTCATTTCCGCATCCAGCCGCCCAGTCCCTGCCGCTGATAATAGCGGTAGGCCCGTTCACCCAGCACCTCGCGCACCGCCTGCTCCGTCTCGTCGCCCAGCGCCTGCAAGGTCGCCGTCTTCTGGGCCAGCGTCAGATTCGGACTGGTCACCAGGGCCACGCGCTGCTGCTGCACCAGCCGCTTGTAATCGTAAACCTCCAGCGCCCGGCTCGTGGGCAGTTGAAAGCGCGCCGCCGCCACGCTCAACCCGCGATAGTCCGCGTCCTGCGCGCGCGCGTATTCCGCGTAACGCGCCTCGCCCAGTTTGGCGCGGATCGCCGCCGACAACGCTTCCCCGGACTGCGCCCGTTTCTCCCGCGCCGCCGGGTCCGCCGGCTCGCCCTGGCCCCAGGTGTCGTCAAAACTTTTCTGCAGCTTGAAGAGCGTGAGAAACTCCTCCTCCGTCGCGTTCATGCCGAAGAGCGAATCGCGCACCGCGTAGGCCGTGGGCGACATCCGCAGCTCGTACTGCTGCAACTCCTCCGGCGAAAGCGCGGCGGCGATCTCCGTGGCGCGCTGCTGCTGGATTTGCCGCAGCCGGGCGTGGTCCTCGTCGGTCAACGACTCGCCCTCCTCCCAGACCTTCTCGCGCACCGCCAGCTCCTCGTTCGCGGATTTTTCCACGGCGATGCGGACGCGGCTGCGCTTGTCGTCCGGCAGAAAACCGAGCCGCCGCCCGTAATAATCTTCCTGCCCCAAAACCTTCTGCCGCTCGGCGACCAGATCGACGCCCATCAACTGCGAGATCACGTTTCGCTTTTCAAAATCAATGGCCTGTTGCTGGCGCTGCGACTCCCGCTGGTCGAGGCTGCTCCACAATTCCTTCTCCTCCGACTGCCAGTAGGGCGGATCCTTCCGGCCCGGCGCGGCCGCCCGCAGGCGCGGCGCGAGCAACTTGTCCACGTCGGCGATGATGATGTCGCGGATGGTCTGCTCCGGGCAACCGATGGACCGCAGCCGCTCGATGTAGGTGCGGTAGTCCTCAGACTCCAACTGGCTCCAATGAAAATCATTCGTGCGCGTGACCGTCACGATTCTCTTTTCGACTGCAGGCGGGGCCGGGATGATGGCCGGCGCGGTCGGGACCGGCGCGGCGGCCTTTTCTGTGTCCGCCAGCTTTTTGACCAGATAAGCGACCGCGCCCATCCAGACCAGGTTCAGCAGGAGCAGGCTGGTCGTGGATTTTGACAATTTCATCCGGCGGAGGGTAAACCAAAAGCGGCGGTGGTGAACACTGATTAGTGAACCTGGCGGCGCCGCCACCCGCGAAGTTCGGTAGTGGTCCAGTTTTTGGTTCGCAGATAATGGCGGAGCGCCGAGCATTGCTCGGCCTGAGAAAAAACCCGCACGACCACGCCGAGCAATGCTCAGCGCTCCAAACTATACCACCACCCGAAGTTGAGGTTTGCCGCGCCGCGCCGCCTTCTGCTAACATTTCACCAGTTCAACCTTGGATTGCTTATGAACATTCATCGTCCTTCCGTTTCGATTCTTCTCGCCGTCGCGTTCGTGCTGGTCCCGCCGGCGCACGGCGCAGAGCTGGCGCTGGTTCCGGGCGTGGAACTGCAGCCGCTCGCGGCGCAGGTCGCTCGGTTGCGCGAGGCACTGGAGTCGCTCGGCGTGCCGTTGAGTGCGGCGGATCGGCAGGCGCTGGAGGAGGCGGAGGCGATGACGGACGCGGCCGCCGCCGGTGCGCGCCTCCAGAAAATTCTTGATCCACATTGCCTGTTCGGCATTTCGATCAACCCGGAGATGCGCGTGAAGGTGGCGCCGGGGCCGGCGAAGGCGGAGCTGGACGAGCAGGGCTGGAGGACGTTTCTGGTGAAGGTGGCGAACGAATCCGGCACCACGGCGGCGTTGAAGGCGGACAGTCCCAACGCGCGCCGGCTGGCCGGTTCGACCGCCGCCGAGGCGCCGGGGCGCTGGCTGGAGTTGGCGATGTTCGACGCGCCGCCGCTCAAGCCGACGCTGAGCGGCCTCGCGCTCGAGTATCGAATCATCCAGCTTTACAGCCGGGACGCGGGGAAGCGCGAGGCGAAGATCACCTTCAACGTGGGGCAGGGGACGCAGGACCTTGGCTTCCGCAACGAGGCGGATGTCCTCTTTGCAGCGAAGCCGGTGCGGGTGCTCAAGTGGCGGGTGCTCGATGAAAACGGCAGGCCCGCGATGGCCAGTTTCGTGATCAAGGACCAGCAGGGGCGTCTTTACCCGGCGCAGGGCAAGCGGCTCGCGCCGGACTTTCCATTTCAG
>CANMZY010000373.1:0-3813 GCA_947502425.1 Verrucomicrobiales bacterium | reverse complement strand
GCGGGGTTTTTTGCAGCCGAGGATTTCGCGCGAATAAACGCTGCCCATGATGGCGAAATCCAGCAGGTGATGCGGCTTGCACTCGACGTTGGCTCCGGCGTCGAGAAGGACGAAGTCGTTGTGCGGGGTCGGGATGACCGTGGCGATGGCCGGACGGTCCACCTGCTCGATGGTACGCAGGCGCAGGGTGGCCGCAGTGACGACGCCGCCGGTGTTGCCGGGTGAGACCATGGCGTCGCCTTTCCCGGCCTTGAGCATTTCGACGGCGCGGGCGATCGAACAGTCCTTTTTCTTGCGGAGCCCGACGACGGGCTTGTCCTCCATCGTCAGGACCTCGGAGGCGTGGACGATTTTCAGGCGGGGATCGCGACAACCGTTTTTGGCCAGCGCGGCCTGAATCTCCGGCTCGCGGCCGACGACATGGAGTTCCGTGATCTGCGGGATGTTGGCGAGGGCGAGTTTGACGCCGTCAAGCACCACGCCACACCCGTGGTCGCCGCCCATGACATCCACGACGATTCGCATAAACGGAAAGAGCGCGGAGGGTGACCTTCCGCGCTCTCAACGGCTGAAATCAGGCTTTGACCTCGACATTGATCACCTGTCGGCCGTTATAGAATCCGCAGGCCGGGCAGACCCGGTGGGAGACGTACGGCGCCGCGCATTGCGGGCAGGTGGTCAATTGAGGCAGGGTCAGCACGCTGTTATACGCGCGCCGTTGCCGCTGGCGGCTGTGGGAGGGTTTACGCTTGGGTACGCCCATAAATGACTTTCTTTGCTACAACTTCAGTTTGTTCAGTTCGTCCCAGGCAGAAACTTTTTGGAGTATCTGATCGGAACCCAGAGGCTGCTTGCCAATGCCAGACACCTTGAGGGGCAGCCCGGGGCAACCTTGTTCACACAGCGGATGCTGCGGAATCCCGAGCAGAATGTCTTCGCGCAGGTACGGCGTCAAGTCCACACAGTCATTGACGACCGAAACCTTGTCTTCGCCCGACAACGGCAGGTGGAGGATCCAGTCGGGGATGGCGAACTGGGTCAAAAACGGTTTCAAGCAGCGGACGCAGTCGCAGTGCAGGGGCAGGGAAAACGATCCCTCCACGAGGACCGCATCTTCCAGCAACGTCGCGGTCACGTCGTAGGTCAGGGGTTCCCGCAGGTGAATCACCTCGTCCAGATGGCCGAGGTCCAGTTCCGTGGCGGGCACGGTGCCTTGCAGTTCGAGGGACTCCTCTTCGAGTTCCCGGAGATTGAGCAGGAGTGGCATAGGTCAAGGGCGTTCAGGGGCGTTGGGGTTTGGTCAGGCGCGCGCGCAGGGCCTGCTGGACGTGGCGCGGGACGAACTCGCCGATGTCGCCGCCGAGCATGGCGACTTCCTTGACGAGGCGCGAACTGATGAACGTGTACTGCTCCTTGGGCATCATGAAGAGCGTCTCGACCCGGTCGGCCAGCTTGCGGTTCATGAGCGCCATCTGGAATTCGTACTCGAAGTCGGAAATGGCCCGCAGCCCGCGGATGATCGCCTGGGCCTTCCGGCGCACCACGTAGTCCACGAGGAGGCCGGAGAAAGTGTCGGCGGTGACATTTTTCAAATGGCGGGTCGCGCGGGTGATCAGCTCGCATCGCTCCGGCAGGGTGAAGAGCGCCTTCTTGCTCTCGTTCTCGGCGACGCCGACGATCACCCGGTCGAACAGTTTGGCGGCGCGCTCGATGACGTCGAGGTGCCCGTTGGTGATGGGGTCGAAACTGCCGGGATAAATCACCGTACGCATGGGCGCAGTCTTACCTTGCCGTGGCAAACTTCAAGGTTTTACCCCGGAAACTGCGGATTTGGCGGGGAAACGGAGCGCTGATTTCCGAAGAGCCTGCCCGAAAAGTCACTTGCGGCGCGAGGGCCTGGGTTTGGAGTTCCGCGTTTACGCGGTCCGCCGGGCGCGCGACGCACCAACCGCGTAAACGCCGGACTCCAGACAGGGGTTTTCAAACCGGCGCAAATCGACGCGTCGCTGCAGGGGCGTGGCGCGCGCCGGTCGGGAGACGGCGCTCCGGGGCTTGTCAGCCTGCGCTCCCGGTTGGAAGCGACTGGGGCGGCGACGCGGCTGGTGCGGCCCCGGGTGCGGGCACCGGCGTGGCGGCTGCGGTCGTTGGTGCCGGAGCGGCCGGCGCCGGGGGAGTTTCCTTCCACGGCACTTCGTAAATCCGGACCTGGCCTTTGAAGCCTTTCACGGCGACGGGCGGCAGTTCGACACATTTCGCAGCGAGGACGGGATCATCGCGCAGCACGCCGCGGTAGGTGGCCTCGCCGATGATGATGCGGCCGCGCCCGGAAACGCCTTCGAGGCGGCTCGCCAGATTCACTTCGCGACCGAACACGGTGTAATTCAAAATCGTGTCATCCGACCCCATCAGCCCGACGATGCAAGTGCCGGAGTTGATGCCCGTGCCCAGCGAAGTTGATGCCCGTGCCCAGCGAAAGCAGTGGCAACATCGGCAACGGCGGTTGTCCGGCGGTGAGGCGCGCGGGATTGTCCGTTTCACGGCGCTTGTTCTCCTCGGCCCGGCGCAGGTTCAGCGCGTACAGGCCGCGCTGCGTATCCACCGCGGCGCGCACGCAACTGAGCGCGTGCTGCGAATTCGGTGTCGGCGCACCCCAGAACGCCATCACGCAATCGCCGATGTACTTGTCCAGCGTGCCGACGTGTTTCTTGATCTGGTCGGCGATGGTGGCGAGGTAGGTGTTCACCGTTTCGAGCGTCTCTCGCGCCTGCTGATCGTAGTAGGCGCTGGCCGCTTCGCCGGTAAGCTGTTGCTGCTTCACGTAGGCGTCGGCCTTGGAGGCGTTGGTGTCGGTCAGTTCGGTGAAGCCGCGCACGTCGGCGAAGAACACGGTGATGTCGCGCAGGCTGCCGTTGAGATTGAGTTTCTCGGTGCTGAGCAGTTCGTTGACGACGTTGGGCGAAACCAGTTTGGAAAAAACATCCTTCACCCGCCGCTTCTCTCGCTGTTCAAAGAGCAATTGATGGGTGACGAGGCTGGCGTGGTTCAACAGCAGCCCGCCGCCCACGGGCAGCACGATCGGCAGCCAATACCGCTCGCGAATAAACCAGAGCGTCGCCACCACCACCCACGCCCCCGCCGCCCCGAGCACCGCTACCGTCGCCCACGGCGCCCGCAGCCGGTTGGTGACGAAGAACGAAAGCCCCGCCAGCGCGAGGATCGCCAGCAATTCCGTCAGCGCCGAACTGCGCCGGATGAACCGCCCCGTCAGCAGCGAATTGGCCACGTTCCAATGCTTGCTCAGCAGGTAGGTCTCCTTCTCCAGCGGCGACGCGCCGACGTCCGAGATGTTGTTCCCCGACCCGATCGACCCGACGAAAACCAGCTTGTCGGTGAGCGCGGGTTCGATCTCGCCCCCGGCCGCGCGGCTTTCCTCCAGCTCGATGACATCTTCAAACGACGCCTTGAACAGCCGCTTGTCATTCCACGCGATGTGCCAGTCGATATGGAAAAACCCCTTGTCATCCACGGGGATGATCCGCTCCACGCCGCTCTGGCCCCGCAGAATAATCCGCTCCTTCTCGACCGTGGCGGCATTCAAATCCAACCCCAGCGCCTTTGCCGCCATGTGCAGGCCGAGGTGCCACACGCGGCCCGCCTGCGGATCGTCCTTGAACGCCCGGGCGCGCCGCAGCACCCCATCCGAATCGCGGTCGCTCGTCGCGTGCGCCAGCGCCAGCGCATTCGTGCGAAACAACTCCGCTGGCGGCAGCAGCCGCCACTGGCCCGCGGAAGTCTCCCCAGGCGCGACGAGGA
>CANMZY010000372.1:0-3848 GCA_947502425.1 Verrucomicrobiales bacterium | reverse complement strand
TGAATGTCGCCCGCGTTCACCTCGGGACAGTCGGAGCCGATGATGACCACCCGCTGCGCGCCCGCTGCGAACGCCTCCGCAAACGCCGCCTGCAACCGTCGTCCCAAATCTCCCCCGCCCTGCCCGCGCGCCCGCCAACCCGCGCGCAGCCACGGCGCGATTTCCGCCGCCGCATCATCCGGGGCGTGGCGCAATTCCACGTCGTGGAGCGGGGACAGGTTTTTCAGGAGCGTCTCCACGAGCCGCCGATACGCCGCGCACGCGCCGTCCGCGCCGAGCGACGGCGCGAGGCGGGTCTTGACCTCGCCTGGTCGCGGCGCTTTGAGGAAGACGATGAGGTGTTGCGCGGACATGGGGGAGAGTTGGCCTGAAAGTCCGGGCGCGACGCCAGTTTTTTCCGCGCATCCGCGCACGCGATGATTCGTAGCGGAGTGCCGGAGGCCCGCCGCCACCGTCGAACCGCCCAGATTCGCCCGCACCCAAAAACCGTTTGAATCCATGCTTGTCGTACCTCGTCAGTTTCCAGCACTATCGAAAGACACATGAAAAATTACATCCTGATCATCTGTTCACTGTTAATGGCCCTCAATCTCCGCGCAGCGGAAACCGCGGTTTACGAGGGCAAGGACGGCCCCGGCAAGGGCAAGCACCTCGTCTTCCTCTCCGGCGACGAGGAGTACCGCTCCGAGGAGGCGCTGCCGATGCTGGCGAAAATTCTCAGCCAGCGCCACGGCTTCAAATGCACCGTCCTGTTCTCGCTGAACGCGGACGGCACCATCAATCCCGACAAGGGCGACTCGCTGGCCGGCTCCGAGGCGCTGGACTCGGCAGATGCCATCGTCATGTCGCTGCGCTTCCGCCATTGGAAGGACGACGCGATGCAACGTTTTGAGAAAGCCTACCTGGCGGGCAAGCCGATGATTGGCCTGCGCACCTCGACACACGCCTTCGCCGGTTATCCAGCCACCAGCCAATGGGCGAAATACAATTTCAACAGCGGAGTCTGGAAACAAGGTTTTGGCCGGCAAGTGCTTGGCGAAACCTGGGTCAACCATCATGGCGGGCACAAGTCTGAGGCCACGCGCGGCATCATCGAGGAAGCGGCCAAGGAAGACCCGATCCTGCGCGGCGTCACCGATATTTTTGGCGACACGGATGTTTACACCGCCAATCCGATGGCGGACTCGAAAATTCTCGTCCGCGGCGCGGTCCTCGCCGGCATGAAGCCCACCGATGAGCCGGTCACCAACAAAAAGAACATGCCCATGCAGCCCGTCATCTGGACCCGCCTCCACAAGAATGAGGCCGGCAAGGAGAACAAAGTTTTCTGCACCACCATGGGCGCGGCCACCGACCTGCAGAACGAAGGACTCCGGCGCGTGGTGGTCAACGCGGTCTATTGGAGCCTCAACCTAGAAGTTCCGGCCAAGGCCGATGTCACCTACGTGGATGATTTCAAACCCCTGATGTACGGCTTCGGCGGCTACCGTCGCGGCCTGACCCCGGACGATCACGCGCTGGGCAAGGTTCTCCCGCCGGGCGTCAAAAAATAACGGCCAAATCCAGACGTATAAAACACCACTTTCCCATCAACCTGCCTCCTCCCTAAAACCAATCGACCCATGAACCAACGCATCCTCGCCCTTGTTCTCACCTTCGCTGGCGCGCTCTTCGCGTCCGCCCAACCGCCCGCCAAACTTGAACTCAAGCCCGGCGACCACATCGCCCTCGTCGGCAGTTCCGTCGCCGACCGCATGCAGCACGAAAGCGCGCTCGAGACGCTCATCGCCGCAAAATTTTCGAAGCACGATCTGGTCTTCCGCAATCTCGCCACCGCCGCCGACGAGGTCACCACCTGGCACCGCTCGGAAAGCTTCGGCACGCGCGATCAATGGCTGACCCGCGTGAAGGCGGATGTGATCTTCGCCTTCTACGGTTTCAACGAATCGTTCAAGGGCGAGGCGGGCCTGACGAAGTTCAAGACTGATCTCGACAAGCTCCTCAAGGACGCCAAGACCAAAAACTACAACAGCAACGGGGCGCCGCGCGTGGTCCTTTTTTCGCCCATCGCCTGCGAGGTGATCAAGGATCCCAACCAGCCCGACGCGACCAAGAACAACGCGAACCTCGCGAAATACACCGCCGCCATGGCGGAAGCCGCCAAGGCCAACGACGTGCAGTTCGTAGACCTCTTCGCCATTTCCCAGAAGCATTACTCCAAGGCGGACGAACCGCTCACGATCAACACCTTCATGCTCAGCGAAGCCGGCGCCAAGGCGCTCGCCCCGGACATTTTCCGCGCCGTCTTCGGTGAATCCGCCCCCACCGGCAACCTCGAAAAACTCCGCGCCGCCGTGAACGACAAGAACCGGGAATGGCACGCCCGCTACCGCACGGTGGACGGCTACAACGTGTACGGCGGCCGCTCCAACCTGAAATTCCCGAAGGCCGGCGCCGGCTCACCGCAGATTTCCAACCGCGACGTCATGCAGCAGGAGATGACCCAGCGCGACGTGAAGACCGCCAACCGCGACGTCCGCATCTGGGCTTTGGCCAAAGGCAACGACGTGAAAGTGGACGACTCCAACCTGCTGGCCGTTGAGAAAATCCAGTCGAACAAGGCCGACATCAAACCCTTCCTGAGCGGCGAGGAATCGATCAAGCACATCAAGGTGCCGGCCGGCTGCAAGGTCACGCTCGTGGCCGACGAAGTACAATTTCCCGAACTCGTCAGCCCCGTGCAGATGGGCTTCGACACCAAGGGCCGCCTCTGGGTGGCCGCCTGGCCGAGCTATCCGGAAATGACCCCGACCGACAAAGTGGCCGACAAGCTCCTCGTCTTCGACCTCGGCGCCGATGGCAAAGCCACCAAGGCCACCACCTATCTGGACAATTTGAACTGCCCGACCGGCTTCCAGTTTTACAAGGACGGCGTGCTCGTCATGCAGGCGCCCGACCTCTGGTTTGCCCGGGACACCGACGGCGACGGCAAGGCCGACTGGAAAGACCGCGTCGTGATGGGCATGGACTCCGCCGACTCCCACCACACCGCCAACGCCATGGTGCTCGACCCCGGCGGCGCGACCTACCTGAGCGACGGCGTTTTCCACCGCACCCAGGTCGAGACCGCCGTCGGCCCGATCCGCAATTCCGACGGCTGCATCTACCGCTTCGAGCCGGTGACCGGAAAATTTGAACGCTACGTCCCGTATGGTTTCGCCAACCCCCACGGCCGCGTCTTCGACTACTGGGGCAACGACATCATCACCGACGCCACCGGCAACGAGAATTTCTTCGCCCCCGCCTTCAGCGGCTACCTCGAATCTGGAAAACACAAGGGCATGAAACAATTCTGGAACCGGCCGTCCCGCCCGTGCCCCGCCACCGGCATCCTCTCCAGCCGCCATTTCCCGGAAGAGTTTCAGGGCAATTTTCTCAACCTGAACGTCATTGGCTTCCAGGGCATCTTCCAGGCGAAATTCTCCGAAGAAGGCTCCGGCCTGAAAGGCACCACCGTCCCGGAGCTAGTCAAGGGCGACAACGCCATGATCCCCAACTTCCGCCCCATCGCCGTCGCCGTCGCCCCCGATGGCTCCATCTATTTCTGCGACTGGGCCAAGGAACTCATCGGCCACATGCAGCATCACATCCGCGACCCGCACCGCGACAAATTGCACGGCCGCATCTACCGCATCACCTACGAAGGCCGCCCCCTCCTCACCCCCGTGAAGATCGACGGCCAGTCCATCCCGAACCTCCTTGAAGCCCTCAAGACTCCCGAGAACGACGTCCGCACCCGCGCCAAGATCGAACTCGGCAAGCACGACAGCGCGAAAGTCACGGCCGCC
>CANMZY010000371.1:0-3866 GCA_947502425.1 Verrucomicrobiales bacterium | reverse complement strand
CGCTTTCGATGGTCAGCTTACCGCCCTGCAGTTCCGTGAGGCGCCGGGCGATGATGAGGTCGAGGCCTGCGCCCTGCTGCTCGTAAATGTTCCGCTCGAACTGCACCTGCGGCGCGATCTTGGCGATCTGCTCGGCGGTCATGCCGCGCCCGGCGTCGGTGACGGTCAGCTCGTAATTTTTTCCTGCGATCACACCCGCCACCCGCACGGTCGTGCCCGGTGATGAAAACTTGCAGCCGTTGTTCACCAGTTCGGCGGTGGTTTTTTGTAGATGATCCGCGATGACCGCGACCTCGGCGGGCTGGGCCGCCAGTTCCAGATCACCCACGCGCCTGGCCTTCGCCGCCATGTCCTGCGCAGCCTGGGTGATGACCGCTTCAACCGCCGTCCGCTCCGCCGCCGTCTGCCGGAGCAGGTCATCCCTGGTCATCATTTCGATCTGGGCGTAGATGAGAAAGTTTTTGCTGAGATGATAGAGCCGGAGCACAGACTCGCGCATGAAGCCGGCCGACTCGAGGGTTTCCGCCGGAGGCATGGTCGCGTAATCCTCCATCAGCATCGTGGAAAGGCCCATGATGCCATTGAGCGGGGTGCGCAGTTCATGCGGGAGCGCGAGGGTGATGTTGCCGCGCAGTTCGTCGAGCTTCTTGTCGGTCTGGCGCGCAATGACCGCCTCCATGCCGAGGCGGACGCTGGGACGCTCGACCGCGCCCGATAGAAAAATAAACGGCGTGGTGGCGGTGGCCTCGTCCTAGCGCAGCCGGGTGAGCGTCTCGTAGCCGTCGAGGTTCGGCATGTTCACGTCGCAGATGATGAGGTCGGGCCGCTCGCGCCGGGCCATTTCGATGCCCGTTTCGCCGTCCCCGGCCAGCACGGTGGCGAGGCCGTAACACTTGAGGGTTTCCCCAATGATCATCAGTAAATCGCTTTGGTCGACGATGACGAGAACTTTTTTTATCTGCGGGCGGAGTGTATCGGTAATCATCCGGGTGACAAACTTCCTGTAGCCAGCGGGGACAAAAATTTATTTTTTTGGTGCCAGCGGGCGTGACGTGCGTCATCCTCCTGCCATGTCCAACATCGTCATTCGCCCTCCGTGGCATCTGCCCGGGCGGATGGTCACGCCGGAGCCGGCTTTCCATCGGCGGCGTGAATTTATCAAGCAACTGGGCCTCGTCGGAGCCGGGCTGCTTTCCACGCCGTGGTCGGCCCGCGCCGCCGATTCCGCCCCCGCTTCCAAAAAATATCCCGCCAAGCGCAACCCGGACTACAATCCCGGCTGGCGGTTCACCGACGAAAAAATCGCTGGCCGCTACAACAACTTTTACGAATTCTCCCTGGAAAAGGACGCCGTCAAGGAGCTGACCGGCCGGTTCACCACCGCGCCCTGGCCCATCGAGATCAAGGGCCTCGTCGAGAAGCCCATGACCATCGACGCCGCCGAGCTGGTCGAGACGATGCCGCTGGAGGAGCGGGTCTATCGCTTCCGCTGTGTCGAGGCGTGGTCGATGGTCGTGCCGTGGACGGGATTTCCGTTGAGCAAACTCATCGAGAAAGTGCAGCCGAAAGCCGGCGCAAAATTTCTCCGCTTCGAGACGGCCCACCGGCCCGACCAGTTTCCCGGCGCGCGGCGACTGCCGAATTATCCGTGGCCCTACTTCGAGGGCCTGCGCCTCGACGAGGCCATGAACCCGCTCACGCTCGTCACCACCGGCGCCTACGGGAAGCCGCTGGCCAAGCAGCACGGCGCGCCGTTGCGGCTGATCGTCCCGTGGAAATACGGCTACAAGAGCATCAAGTCCGTGGTGAAGATCGAGTTCATCGACAAACAGCCGAAGACCTTTTGGGAGACGCTCGGGGAGGAGGAGTATCCCTTCGAGTCGAACGTGAATCCCAAAGTCCCGCATCCGCGCTGGTCGCAGTTCAGCGAGCGCGTCCTCGATACCGGCGACCGCATCCGCACCCTACCCTACAACGGCTATGGCGATCTGGTGGCGAAGCTCTACGCGAAGAGTTGAGACCAGCGGCCCCGCTGCGGAGATTCGTCCGGGCCAACTGAAGGTTTGACCTTGTGAAGTTTTTCGTGATTGTAGCGGGACACAAAACACCGTCGTTCGTGAATCACGACCAGCCATTAAATTTAAGCCATGCTTGACCGGCTCCAAATGCAGCGCTTCGAGTTGAAGTACATGATCGACGAACCGACCGCCTTGGCGGTGCGCGACTACGTCCGCACGCGCCTCGAACTCGACGAGTTCAGCGCAGGCAAGCCGAACTTCTCCTATCCGGTCCACAGCCTCTACCTCGATTCCGACGACCTTAAACTTTTCCAGACCACGGTCAACAGCGACAAAAACCGTTACAAGCTGCGGCTGCGCTATTACAGCGACAAGCCGGGTTCCCCGGTCTTTTTTGAAATCAAACGCCGCGTCGATAACGCCATCCTTAAACAGCGCGGCGGCGCCAGACGCGAGGCGGTGGACCGGCTCATGGCCGGCCATTATCCGACGGCGGAAGACCTGTTGTCCAAGGAGCCGAAGCACCTGTTCGCCTTGCAACGCTTCTGCGACCTGATGAAGCGCCTGGACGCCAAGCCCAAGGTGCATGTCGGCTATCTGCGGGAGGCCTGGCTGCCGATGGATGGCAACTCGGTGCGCGTGACCATGGACCGCAACGTGCGCGACGACCCGGAACCCACCACGCGCCTCTCCGCGCAGATGATCAACCCCGTGCTCGTGTTCGGCGAGAGCGTCATCCTGGAAATTAAGTTCACCGGGCGGTTCCCGCTCTGGCTGGCGGACATGGTCCGGAGTTTCAACCTCAAGCAATGTTCGGCGGCAAAATATGTCGATGGCATCAGCCGGATGAGCGAGCTGTGGGGAGGCGGACACTCGTCGGAATTCGTCAGCCGGCTGCTCGGTGCGGCGAACAGCATCAAGCGGCCGCCTGGCTCGCTCCGGCCTGATCCGGCTGAAGTCACCCGCCTGGCCAGGACCGCTGGCCGGCGTTGATGGCCGTTCCCCCGGGCTGCGCCCGGATGCATCGACCATTGGATAATTTCTTCGCCATTGCCGGCTGCTCTGGCGTAACCTCCCGCCATGCCTTCGCCGATCATCTCCGTCGCCCAGATGCGCGAGTGGGAAAACACCTCCTGGGCCGCCGGTCTGAGCCAGTCCGCCGTCATCCGCCGCGTCGGCGAACTCGTGGCGCGACGCGCGCTCCAACTCACCCGCGCCGGGGATTTCATCCTCATTCTCGCCGGCCAGGGCCACAACGGCGACGACGCCCGCCAGTCCCAGCCACACCTTCTCGACCGCCACGCGCACCTGCTCGAAGTCACCGATCCTGTCGCCGCGTCGCCCGCACTCGATCCGCTCCTCGCCCGCCGCCCCGCCCTCGTCATCGACGGCCTGTTCGGCACCGGCCTGAACCGCCCGCTCGACGCCGCCTGGGTGAAACTCCTCGGGCAAATCAACCGCGCGCAACGCCCCGTCCTCGCCGTCGATATCCCCTCCGGCTTGAACGCCGACACCGGCGCACCGCAGCCCGCCGCGCTCGTCGCCGCCGTCACCCTCACCCTCGCCGCTCCCAAAAACGGCCTGCTCGCTGCGAACGCCGTGCCCTTCGTCGGCCGGTTGGAACTCGCCCCGGACATCGGCCTCACGCCCGGCACACTCACGAGCGAGACGCAGTGGACGTTGCCGGATGATTTCTCGGAGTTTCCCCCGCCCCGTCCTGTCGCGGGCCACAAAGGAACCTTCGGCCATCTTGCCATCCTCGCCGGCAGTCTCGGCTCTCACGGCGCGGCGTTGCTCGCGGCCCGTGCCGCCCAGCGCGCGCAGCCCGGACTCATCACCGTCCTGCCT
>CANMZY010000370.1:0-3876 GCA_947502425.1 Verrucomicrobiales bacterium | reverse complement strand
GTGGCGGGATCATTTTCCCAGCCGGAGAGACTAAACCCAAACTTGGAAACAGTAAATAATTTAACCGGGGATGGACGTGGTGGGGAGCGCACGCAGGCCGCAGGCGCTCTCCATTCCTGGCCCGCCCCGTCCACTTCCGGAATTTTATTTGTGCTTTTTTCTGGCCGGGCCTTGGCGTATCCCGGTGGCGACATGCGACTCCTTTGGCTCATGGTCGGACTGGCGCTGCTGCTCCTGATCCCGTTTTTCATCTGGGGCCGGTCGCTGGACGAGGCATTCTCGACCAAGAACGCCGCCGCGTGGCTGCAAAACTTCGGCCCCTGGGCCTGGGCGGCCGGTCTGCTGCTACTCGTGAGCGATCTCTTCCTGCCGATCCCGGGCACGGCGGTCATGGCGGCGCTGGGCTTTGTCTATGGGCCGTTCTGGGGCGGGCTGCTCGGCGCGGCGGGATCCTTCTGCGGCGGGGCGCTGGCCTACGGTCTTTGCCGCGGGCTGGGGCGGCGGATCGCGGTGCAGTTGGTCGGGGAGCAGGACCTGGCGCGGGGGGAGCGGCTCTTCGCGAACGCGGGCGGCTGGCTGGTGGCGTGGTCGCGCTGGCTGCCGCTGTTGCCGGAGGTGATCGCCTGCCTGGCCGGGCTGGCGCGGATGCCGGCGCGCCCGTTTTTCCTGGCGCTGGCGTGCGGCTGCCTGCCGCTGGGATTCATCTTCGCGGCGGTGGGGCACGCCGGCGTGGACCACCCGACGCTGGCGCTCACGTTGAGCGCGCTGCTGCCGCCGGTGCTGTGGTTGGCGGCGCGGGCCTACATCCGGTTTCGGCAACGACCTTGATGACGCATGGCCCTGAAGGGTGTCGTTGGATTAGCCGGGAAAATGGAAAGAAATGGCCAGGAGGAACGGGATCTCCACCTCGTGGCTTTCCGCCTGAAGCGGCCCGGGTGAATTGTTTTCAGGGCGGCCCGCCCCGGCTCCGGCCCGCTTCGTTCTCTCCGTTTGCTTCTGAAATCCAGCTTCGGGTTTCGGGAATGCCCGCGCCATCCGCTCAGTTTTTTTCCGCCGCGACGAGTTTCCAGATTTTTCCGCCGCCCCGGGTCAGCCCCGTGGAAGCGTTGGTGAGGACGTAAAGTTCACCATCATTGTCCTCACCAAACGCGCAGACACACCCATATGCCCGGCCCACGCGCAGCAAATCGACGGACCATCGGCCGCCGGCCTTGCCCGGACGCGCCACGAACAGACGCCCCTGCGGCGTGCCCTGGATGCCGGCCCAGTCGCCATAGACGTAGGCGCCGCTCAACTCCGGCAGCGCGCGGCCGCGGTAGCGGTAGCCCCCGGTCACGCTGTTGCCCATCGCCTCAGGATCGCCCTTCCAGCCGGCGACGGTTTTGTAAACCGCGACCGGGTCGAGCAACGGCTCGCCGCGCAGTCCTTTTTCCGGGCGCGACGTCGGGGCCAGTTCCGGATGCTCCCGGTTGAATCCATCAAAACCTTCGCGCAACGGCCAGCCGTAGTTGCCGCCACGCACGATCACATTCACTTCCTCCCAGCGCATCTGCCCGACATCGGCGACGTAAAGCGCGCGATCACCGGCGCGATCGAACGACAGCCCCCACGGATTCCGCACGCCATAGGCGAAAATCTCCGGCCGCCCCATGCGACCGTCCGCAAACGGATTGTCCTTCGGAATACGATAGGCCGTGCCGCGCGCCGCATCGGGGCCGCTCACGTCCAGGCGCAGAATTTTGGCGAGCAAGGTCTGCGTGTTTTGCCCGTTGCCCTCCGGCGCGTGCCCGTTGCCGACATCGCAGCCTTTCGGTCCGCCGCCGTCGCCGACAGATTGATAAAGAAAACCGTCCGGCCCAAACGCGATGCGGCCACCGCTGTGATTGAAGTAGGGCTTGTCCACGTCGAGGATGATCCGCTCAGAAGCGGAGTCGATCTGCAACGGTTCGGCGGCCGGGAGCGTGAACTCGCTCAGGCGCAGCGTGCAGTCGTAGTTCGTCGGCACGGTGGCGTGGCGGGACGCAGTGTAGGTGACGAAGACGCGGCGGTTCTGCGCGAAGCCCGGATGCAACGTCAGGCAGAGCAACCCGCGCTCGTCGAACGAGCCGTGATTGATCTTGGACAGCTTGTTCGTGAGATCCAGCACCGGCGCGTCCGCCAGTTTGCCGTCCTTCCCGAGCAACCGCACCAGGCCAATCTGATCAACGATCAAAGCCCGTCCATCCGACAGCGGCGCGAAGGCGAGTGGCGAGGTAAGCCCGTCGGCCACTAGTTGCAACGAGGCCGTGGTCGCACCCGGCGCGGGTTGGGCAGGGATGGAGAAGGCGACGAAGGCTCCGTGCAAGACCGCGACGAGGAGTGACATTTTCATGATGGTGTAAAAGTGGAGCACTCAGACGGAAAGAACGCAACTCAACAGCTTGAGCACATCGTGAGGCGTGTCCCGAAATGCCGGGCGGCGTGAAAGGTGGGGCGCGTCGCTCCGCGCGCGCCGTCGGGCATTCGAGGGCCATGCGAAACTCCCACCACGCTCGCGGGGGGCAGCGCACTGCCACGCCCTGTCTTGGAGCGAAGAAACTCGCTCAATCCTTCTCGGGGAGTTTTTCCAGCTCCGACCACTGCCACGGATCGGAATGGGTCTTGTCCTTTTCGCGGATGACGGCGACCTGCTCGGGCGAGACCGCTGCGGCTTTGTTGCCCCACGAGCCGCGGATGTAGGTGAGCACGGCGGCGATTTCGGTGTCGTTCATGGCCGGTCGCCACGGCGGCATGGCGGCGTTTCCATAATCCACGCCATTGACTTTGATCGGGCCGGCGAGGCCGTCGAGCACGATGCGGATCAGGCGATTCGGGCCGGCGGCGGCGACGATCTCCGACCCGGCCACCGGCGGCACGAAGGTCGAGGGATTGCCGGAGCCGCTGTCCTGATGGCACGGGGCGCAGTTCTTGTTGAAAACCATTTTACCCTGCCGCAAAAAGTCGTCATCGCCGCTTTTCGGCAGGAACTCAGCCAACTGGTTAGTCGAGGTGTAGGGCGCATAGACGAGCGGGCTGAAGCGTCCGCCGCGCGTGTCGGTAAAAGTGCAACTCCAATAGAGCAGCACGGCCAGCAGGCCCGTCAGCCAGATCGGGATGGCGGCGGAGTTCAGGCCGGCGGTCGGCTCGGCCGGTTCACGGTTCAGAAAATTTTTCTCGTCCGTCTTCATTTCACGGGGGCCGGGGCGTTGGTGCCGGTGGCGGCGACCGGCGGCGGCGCGGTCATCGGCGCTTCAAAAAGCGGCGCGTCGGATTGCAGGCTCATCAGGTAGGCCGCGAGCGCGCGGGCGGCGGGCTTGGGCACGAAGAATTCCGGAGCACCGGTGGTCTTGTCCACGTCCTGGGTGATGCCCGCCGCGCTCAACGAAATGGCCGGAGTGGTTTCACCCGGATGCAGCTTGCGCCGCTCGAAGAGGAAGGAATAGCCCGGCATGGTGGAGTTTTTTTCCACCGCACGAGGATTAAGCAAATGGGTGAGGATGACGGTCTCGTTCGTCTGGCGCAGGCCGTAGTTGGCGAGGTCGGGACCGATGCGCTGCGTACCGAGCTGGACCGGATCGTCGTAGAGATAATCCTGCGCCACGCTGAGACGGCGGCCCCAGTGGCGCGCGATGTCGGGGCCGAGATTGTGCTGGACGATCTGCACCTGCGCGCCGGTGGGCTTGAGATTTCGGTCGAGGAGATCGGCGGTGGCGTGGTCGAGGCCGGCGGCGAGCAATTGAGGCGCGGTGGCGATCATCTGCCGGGCCGAGTCGTCGCTAAGGTCCGGGAGCACTTCGCGCAACCGGGCGAGGGTCTTCACGGCATTGGTTCCGCCTTTGACGAGCAGCACATTGAACT
>CANMZY010000369.1:0-3899 GCA_947502425.1 Verrucomicrobiales bacterium | reverse complement strand
TCGCCCTCCTCCAAGAGGGGTGGTGCGTCCGGGAAGATTCCTGTTTTGCTAACTACAGAAGTTCTCCTGTTTTGCTCGCCTCGCGACATGTCAATCGCCGCGCCAGGGCCTGGCGCATCTGGACGGTACCACCGTGATTGGCCGCGCGTCGATTCCTGTGGGGCAGGCTTCCAGCCTGACGGTTCGGGCGGCATCCCTGCCGGCGCTCCCAGAGCTTCCGCCAACAACAGTGTCAGGCTGCACCCGGCCGGGCTCGCTCTCAATAATCCGCCACCGAGCCGTCGGGATTTTTCGCGCCTGGCCACTTGAATTTCGACGGGTCAATTTTCCCGAGGGCCGCCTCGTCCACTTCCACGCCCAGGCCCGGCCCTTGCGGCAGCGACACGTGGCCGTCCTTGTCCACCTCCCAGCTTTTCTTCAACGTGCCGGCGCAGTCGTTCGGATAATATTCGTGGATGAGAAAGAGCGGGATGGACGCGGTGACATGAAAGCTTGCGGCGAGACCGAGAAAGGACGCAATCGAATGGGGAGCCAGCGGCACGGTGTAGGTTTCCGCCAGCACCGCCACTTTTTTCATCTGCGTGATGCCGCCGCCATGCGCGCAATCGTGCTGGAGAATGTCGACGCACCGCTCCTGCAAATACGGAATCACCTCCCAGATCGTGCGGTCGCGTTCGCCCGAAGCAATTGGCACTTTGACCGACTGCTTGATGCGTTTGAACACTTCGATGTTGCCCGGCACCGCCGGTTCCTCGATCCAAAGCAGATCGTAAGGCTCGACTGCATTGGCAAATTGAATGAGGAGCGGCGGTGGCAGGCAGCAGTGGGCGTCGAACATCACCGCGCCATCCCGGCCAAGCCTCTCCCGCATTTCCTTCACGGCGCGCACCATTGGTTCAATGTCCGCCGGAGTTCCCGAAGCCGGCTTCGGCCCGCCCGCGCCGATCTTGGAGGCCTTGGGTGAAGGATAGACGCGAATCTGGTCGCGGGTTGGTCCGCCGAGCAGACGATAGACCGGCACGCCGTGCAGCTTGCCCGTGATGTCCCACAGCGCCATGTCGATGCCCGCGATGGTGTGCAGCATGAACGCGCCGCCGCGAAAATCCCGGTGCGCGCGATACAGTTTCTGCCAGAGATGCTCGATGCGCGTGGGGTTCTCGCCGTCGAGCAGCTCAAACATCGACTGCATCAGCGGCGCGACCACCGTCGGTGGCAACTGGGAAATCTCGCCCCAGCCGGTGATCTTTTGATTCGTCTCCAGCTTCAACAGCGTCTTGTTGCCGATGGGAAACGTCTTGAACGCCGTGATCCTGATGCTCGACGCACGATCCTCCACGTTGACGGCGGGATTATCCGCGCCGCCGGCGTCACGCAAGAGCATCCATCCGGCGGCCGCCGCGCCCGCCGAGGCGAGCATATTTCGCCGGCTCACTCCGCGCTGTCTGGTTTCGTCGTGCATAATGGATTCAACGATTCATCCGCTGCGAACGAAGGCCCGCCCGCGCGCCGGTCAGTTCGCCTCGAGTCGGATGGTGTGCGTGACCGGCACGAACGCCGTCTTGATCGCTTCGGCGAGAGGCGCGCGTTCGGCCTCGGTTTTTTTCACGGCGGCTTCCATGTCAGCCTTGCCTTCGGCACCGTGGAAAATGTTTTTGATCTGCGTCGTCTCGTAATTCTGTTTCGCACCGACAGCGGCATCGACTTTCTTAAAGGCCTCGGTGAACGGGTTGACCGCAAAATCGGCGGCGAGGTTCACGCCTTTGGCGAGTTGTGCGCTGCTGTAAGTTTTGGTTTCCTCGCCCCAGGTGACTTTGTAGCCCGACGCCTTGCCGCCCTTGGCCACGAGCATGAGGCGGTTCAAATCCTGGTTGAAGGGAATCAAGGTCATCGCGGAGCGGATGCTGTTGTCATTGCTCAGGGAGCCGATCGCGCAATACGGATAGCGGCTGCTCTTGATCTGCCATTCGCCGGTCTTGCCGGAGAGCACTTCGTGCCCGGTCGAAGTTTTGGCCGCGCCAGATTTCAAATCCACCGTGATCGTCCCGATGTCGCCGTCCACGCCGAGCGACTTCAAAAACGCATAGGCCATGACCGTCTGCCCCGCCCAGCCGGGGTGCACGCCGTCCTTGCCGGCGATGGCGTAATCCGGTCCGTAATTTTTCCGCCCGGTGAAACCACCGGTGAACATCGGCCAAAAAACATCCGCGAAGCCGACCTGCTCCGCCTGCGCGATCTCGACGCCGATGTTGCGATGCTGGCAGAGGCTGAGGTTCAAATCCTCGACGGTGCCGGCGGCAGATCTGACCCAGCCCGGCATTTTCCCAACGGGACCGGGGGAGCCTTGGACCACGCGCACGCCGTGCGCCTTGAACGACTGCACGATGGCCGTGGAATATTTCCGGTAGGCCGCGCCGATGGCCTCTTCGTAGGGTTTGTATTGGTGGTCGTTCATGCCGTAGCAGGTCGTGGCGATGGTCGGCTCGAAACGCAGGCAGTCGTTCGTCATGCGGCGAAGAAAGCCGTCGGCGCGCTCGCCGCTCCAGCCGTATTGACGCGCGGTGATCTGCAGCTCCGGCACGCAGACGGTCAGATACGTCTCCATGATCCGCGAATACTGTTTCTGCTCGGTGATCGAGTCGCCGATGATCGCGAGGCGGTCGCCTTTTTTTAGGAGCAGGCCGGCGGGACGCGGCGCGTACTTGGGATGAAACTTCGCGAAGAACGGATCGTTTGGAATTTCTTCAAACTCGCGCGCCGGTGTGGTGGCGACCTTGGCAGGCGCGGAAGTGGTAGTGGCGTTTTGGCAGCCGAAACCGGCGGCGACAAGAAGGGCCAGGGCGAGTGAGAGAAATGATTTCATCAGCAAGTCGGTTTTGGACATGGGCCGGGCGGGCGGGATGCTGCGTCCCCGCCGGTGACGACCCGTTGAATTTGGAGAGTTGATCTCCCGTTACTTCACCGGGGCGAACTTGTGGAGATGTCCGAACGCACTCCACTCCGCGACGATCAGGCTGCCGTCCTTGTCGATCGCGGCGCCGTGGGGCGAGTTGCAGATGCCGTCCTTCCATTGGGCCTGGGGCAGTCCAAAGTTGGCGCGTTGGCCCGCGACGGGATTGTCGCCGACTTGCGCGACGATGGCGCCTTCCTTGTCGATGACCGTGACGCGTCCTTGGAGTTCAGGGAACACGGCGAGGTCGCCGCGGATGTGGACGGCGGCGGGCATCCGCAGGTTTTTTTGGATGACCTTCACGAAATTGCCGTCGAGGTCCCAGTGTTCGACGCGGTTGTTGTTGCGGTTGCAAACGAGGAGGAGCGGCTTCGCGCCGCGCGGGTCGAGGGCGATGCCGTGGCAGGTGTTGAATTTTCCCTCGGCCGCACCGGCCCCGCCGAACGCCTTCACGAACTTGCGGTCCTTGTCGAACTTGACCACGTAATTCTTGCCATAGCCGTCGGCCGCAAAGATCGAACCATCCGGCGCGACGGTCACGGCGCAAGGATTGAATTCATTCCCATTCTTGTAGATGGGGGTCTCCCCGTTTTTGGCTTCGGCCGGATAACCGAGCGTCCAGACCTTCTCGCCGTCGAGCTTGATCTTGATGACCTCATGGCCGCCGGGACGCGCGCCATAAATATATTCCACGCCGTCCTCCTCGCGGAGTTCAAGGCCATGAACGCCCGCCGGACCAAAGGCGCGCTGGAATTTGCCGTCTTTCGAAAAGACCAGGATGCCGCGCTTGGTGTCGGTGGTGACGAGGTAGTTGCCCGCCTTGTCGATGACCACGCCGCCGTGGCAGCCGCCGATGGGCTTGTCTTCGATGGTGTGCTCGAAGAAATTGGGCGCGATGGCGTATTTCAGTTCGGCGGCGATGACTGTGGTGGAAGCACCGGCGATCAGGCCG
>CANMZY010000368.1:0-3908 GCA_947502425.1 Verrucomicrobiales bacterium | reverse complement strand
TCACGAAATGAAAATCCGGCGTGACCGTGTATTTGCAGACGGCGGTGCGCACGCAGCGGGACGTGAGGCGCAGATGCGGCGAGGCCAGCGCGTGCATCGCGGTGATTTCCTCCGGTCGCACTTCGCGGTCGATCTCGTCGGGCGCGACGGTGCGATCAAATTGTTCGCCCGCAATCTTGAGTCCGCCCCCGGGGCCGTTGATGGCCGGGAAGCCGTAGAACATTTCCGTCCCGGCATCGGGCACGCGGATAAAAACCGGCAGGCGTTCCGGCGTGAAAAGTTCCTGCGGCCCGTCCGGCTCAAACCAGAACAGCACCTGGCGCAGGACGCGCGTCCGGCGGCGCAGAGCAGGCACGAGCGCCGGAAGCCACGCGCCGGCGCAGAGGATCAAACGGCCCGCCGCATACCGGGCGTGGTTCGTGACCACCTCGACGCCCGCGCCGGAAAGCTTCCAGTCCATGACCTGTTCGCCGGTGCGAATCTCCGCGCCGAACTGCTGCGCGATTTCCAACTGCGCGGCGATGCAAGCCTCCGGATGCACGAAGCCGGCCTCGTGCTCGAAACAACCTAATTCATCACCGCGCCAGTGAAACTGTGGGAAACGTTCGCGCAACGCGGCCGCATCGAGCACCTCGTGACGGATGCCGTGACGCTGCGCGACGATGATGGTGGTTTGCAGAAAGTCCGCCGCGCCGTGCGCCTCCGTGCGACCTGTAGTCCGGCCATAATACAAACCGCCGACACAGCGAAGCAGGCTGCGTCTCGTGACCGCTTCGAGTTCACGCCAGACCTCATGCGAGCGGCGGGCGAACTGGACGTATTGCTCCCCTTCCCCCAGTGCGAGCCGCGTGATGCGCGTATCGCCATGGGAGGAGCCGCGATCATGCGGCGGTGAAAAACGATCCAGGCCCAGCACCTTCACCCCGCGCCGCGCAAGCTGGTAAAGCGCCGCACCGCCCATCGCGCCGAGTCCGGCGATGATTACGTCAGGGGATTTGGTCATATTGCAGAAAGCAACGCACGAATCAGCCAAACAAAATCCGGCTATTTCGGAGTTGGTTGGCGTAAATACCACCAGAACCACAAAACGTGCTGGTCTTCTCCTCCGATGCAATAATCACCGTGGTCTCGCACGACGCCTTCCACTCCCTTGATGATGCATTCCACCTGCTGCTGGGAACATGCCAAACTCAGCCGGTCTGACACCTCCGAGAACTGAAAGTGACCACGAGCTACGTCAGGCCTGACGTGCAGCTTGAAGAACGTGAAGCCGACGTATCCAGCTTGGCTGTTTGGAACGCTGAGAACTTCCGGCGTGACTGGCTGCAATCGAAACTCTGGTCTCGCCCTCGGACTCCGCAGCCACGCGAGGAGGGCCACGCAGCCGTCAGCATCCGCGCTCAAGTGGTAGCCGGGATAGTTGCGCTGGTTCTCTCGATACCGCCAGACGTGGGTGTTCATGGCGTGTTAATCGAAACAAGGAAGTAGCCAACACCATGAGCTGGCCTACCCCAAACTAAGCGGCCCGCCGTTGCACAATGCCGCCTTGCCGAAAGTTTCCAGACGATGCCCCGCGCCGTGGGCCAGCGCGAGGTGCAGGCGGTTGTGCGCGACCTTTTCGAACTTGAGCGAGCGGCCCATCTGAAAACCAAACCCGCCGCCGAGCAGCAGAAAGGGAATGTTGTCCAGCGTGTGCGAGTTGCCCTTGCCGAGTTCGTTCGTCCAGACGATGAGCGTGTGGTCGAGCAGGCTCCCCTGCCCTCCGGGTTCGGGCGTGCCGGCCAGCTTCTCCGTGAGATAGCGCAGTTCGCCGCAGAACCATTTGTTGATCTTGATCAGCTTGGTCTGCGCCGCTTCATCCTTGTCCGGCTCGTGCGAAAGCGCGTGATGACCGTCGTTGATGTCGAGCCACTTCATTTTCGCCATGCCGACGGACTTGGTGTATTGCAGCGTCGCCACGCGCGCCATGTCGTTGACGAAGCTGTTCACGAGGAGGTCGATCTGCATCCGGCTCAGGCGCGGCACATTGTCATTCTGGTCGGCGATGCCTTCCTGCAACGTCGGCGGGGCGACGCGCAGCTTCTGCCGTCCGGCGTCGGCGATTTCCTTTTCCATCTGGCTGACGAGCGTCTGATGGTCTTCCAGCATCCGGCGGTCTTCGGCGCTGATGAGCTTGCCGACTTTTTTCAGGTCGTCCTTCACATCGACCAGCACGCTCTGCAAACTCTCCTTGTCCTTCAACTGGCCGTAGAGCTTTTGATACATCTGATACGGGTCGGAGATCGGCGCGACGGGCTTGTTCGGCCCGGCGTAGGACATGCGCGTCCACGGGTCCGCGCGGTCGGTGATGCCGACGCCGAATTCCAGCGAACCAAAGCGGGTGCGCGTCTCCTCGCGGCTTTGGAAAAAGTTTTTGATCTCCTGGTCAATGGAAATGCCCTGCGGCCAGCCCGCCGGCGTGTCGGAGCCGCCCTGGATGTTGCCGGGAAACAGTTCGATGCCGGTGAGCAGGCAGCTCATGCCGCGCATGTGGCCGTCACCGTCGCCGCGCACTTTGTTGCTGAGTCCGTGCAAGACCAGCATCCGATCCTTGAACGCCTCGAGCGGCGACATGATTTCCTTGAGCTTGAAATTGCCGCCGGTCTCGTCCGGCCAATAGGACGTCGGAATGGTGCCGTTCGGGCTGAACATGATGATCAACCGCTGCCGGGGCCGGGCGGGCGCGGCGAGCCCGAGGCTTGGCAGGCCGAGGATGAAGGGCAGTGACGCCGCGGAAAGACCCACGCGCTTGATGAAGTTCCGGCGATGAATGGCGTTCATGTGTGAATTTGTTGACGCGAGCATACGCTGAAGAATTCGAGCCGCAAGCTTCGTCGCGAAGGCAGGGCGGCGTTGCCGCGCCGCCGTAATTTCACCGCCAGCAAGCGAAGCAAGGCTGGCGGTCGCTGTGACACTAAAGGCCGGAACATCGCTTCGCTTGTTCCGGCGAAGTCACGGCTGCGCGGCAGCGCAGCCCTACCGCTTCTTCTCCGTCCCGCGCAGCGCGGCGATGGTGGCGATATCCACGAGCAGTTTCTGAATGTTGAATCCAGACGCGGTGAAGGACTGGCGCAACCGGCCGGGAACATCCGTGCCGTAGGCGAGCAGCGGCTGTTTCACGACTTGATGAAACATCTGCTCGATGAAGGCGTCCTGCGCGTGTGTGCTGCCGAGGGCGAACTGCGCCACGTCGCGCGCGCCGGTCAGCTTGAGCGTCGCGCCGTCATCGGTGACATACTCGCTCCCGGCGCTGACGGGCCGGCCGTTTTCGTGCGTGCGGAATTTTCCCACGGTATCGAATTTTTCCAGGCTGAAGCCGAGCGGGTTGATGACGGCGTGGCAGCCCTGGCAATTCTTCGGGCGGGTCAGTTCCACGATCTTCTCGCGCATAGTCAGGTTCGGCGCGAAGTCGGCGTCCTTGAAGGCGACGGCCATTGGCGGCGGCTTGAGCGCGCGGCCCACGATGCTGCGCGTGAGAAACACGCCGCGATGAATCGGCGAGGTGGACTTGGAATAGGAGAACGCGGCCAGCAGGTACGGATGCGTCAGCAGGCCGGAGCGTTCGCCGGGAGGCAGGGAGGCTTTCACGAAGTCGTCCGTGACGTCCGCCTTCACGCCGTAAAATTCCGCGAGCCGGCCGTTCACAAAAAAATCCTCCGCCAGCAGCAGCCGGCGATAGTCCGACCCGCCGCTCCACACCACGTCGTCGAGAAACAGGTCCAGGGAAGTGCGGAGGTCGCCGGCGATTTCGGGCGTGAAGCCGGGAAACAGTTTCTCGTCCTTCGCGAGGCTCTCAACATGGTCCAGGCGCAGCCAGTGATGAAAAAACGCCCGCATCTTGGCCCGCGCCCGCGCGTCACCTAACAGGC
>CANMZY010000367.1:0-3910 GCA_947502425.1 Verrucomicrobiales bacterium | reverse complement strand
GAGTAGTTCGCGAGGAGGGCGAGGGGTTTCCCATCAGCCCGTTGCACGGCCAGCAGGGAGAGCTGCGGATCAACCGGGCCGCTCGGGCCGATGGCGTCGGGGCTTTGGTGGCCGGGGTGCATGTTGGCGCGGACGTTGCGCTGGCCGAAGGGGTCGTTGAGCAGCCGGTCGGGCCGGCGAATCCAGCGGCGGTTGAAGGTGTGTTCCCAGTCATCGGCCTGCGCCCAGCCGATGCGCGCCGGCGCGAGACGTTCGACCGCGCCGACGATGGCGGCGGTGATGCGCCCCGGCAGGAACGCCGCGTAGGCCGGATCCACGCGGCTGCCGAGACAGCCCATCGCGGACGGGGCGGAGTGGGTGTGGGTCGCGGAGACGAGCATGCGTTCGGTGGGAATTCCCGTGGCCTTGCTGGCGTCGGTCTTGGCCTGGTCGATGAGGTCGCGCGGCATCATGCAGGTGTCCACCACGCAGAGGACGAGCCGCGTGGTGCCGTCGTCCAGCGCGAGCGCTTTCGCGAAGAGCGGATCGGCGACCTTGCTGGCGGAGCGCTCGGTGAACATGGCGTTCACGCGCACCGGAAAACCGGTGGGCGCGATATCAGCGACATGAGCGCCGGCGCGGAAGGCCGGCGTGGCTGCGTGGATGGCGCCGGGAAATCCAAGTAGCACGACGAGCAGCCATCGTGGAAGCGGGTGCATGACGGGATTGAACTACGCCGCGGGCGGCGGGGCAAGCCCGATGTCGGTGCCTGGGGCGCGGCGGGCGCAGCTCATTTATTGCAGAGCAGTTGGGGCGTCGTCGTGTTCATGGCCCCCAGGACTCCGCAGCTTTTCACCCTCCCCATGAATCGGGGAAACACCCAACATCCAACATCGAACGCCCAACAACCAATGAAGGTCAGCAAGTGGAGACTTGGATGTTCGATGTTGAGTGTTGGATGTTTCTTTTCGCGGCCCGGTCATTTGAAACGGGCCTGCAAATCTTCGACGAGGCGAGGGACGTAGGAGTTGTAGCGGCCATTCGGTGAAGCTCCTTTCGTGGGCAAGGTCTGGATGAGTCGGGCGACAGGCGCGGCTTTTGCGCCGAGTGCGTCCAGACTGTTCAGCGCGGCAATCGCGCTGAAAACGCCGTGCCGGCTCCAGTCGGCGTGGGCGGCGAGGATGGGGAGAATTTCTTGCCGGTCCGCGTCCGTGCCGAACTGGCCGAGGGCCTGCGCGGCGGTGATGCGGACATCGGCCGAAGCGTCCTGCAGGGCGGCGCGCAGTTCGGCGCGGGCGGCCTCGACGGCGGTGGGGCCGCGCATCAGCAGGCCGAGCGCGCCCCAGTAGCGGACGGCGCTGTCGGCGTCGGCCAGCGCCTGCTGCAACGCGGGCACGGTCCCGGGCTGGAGCATCGAGGCGAGTTCGGCGGTGTCGAGGACGCGGGCGAGCGGATACTTTCGGTCGTCGTGGCCGAGATCATAGGGCGCGCCGCCGGCCGCGCGGGCGAAGCGTTCGCCTTCGGGGATGAAGCCGACGTCGCGGATTTTCATCACCTGCTCCTGCTGGGCCTGGCGGAACTTCGCCTTGATGGCGGCATGGGCGGGCGATGACGCGAGATTCTTCACTTCGTCGCGGTCCGTCTGCAGATCGTAAAGCTCCTCCGGCGGCTTGCGGTTCCAGAACGCATCCTGGGCCGGGGTGAGCTGGCCGGCGTGGTGCAGCTTCTCCCAGGCGCGGGTCGTCGGTGTCTGCCACATGTAGGCGAGATGCTGGCCGTAGATGAGGTGCGGCATGTAGTTGCGGACGTAAACGTGGCGGCCGTCCGTCACGCTGCGGACGAGGTCAAGGCGCTCATCCATCCGTCCGCGGAAGCCGTGGAGAAATTGCGGCGCGGGTGCGAGGTGCCGGCCGAGAAACGCGTGGCCCTGCATCCAGGCGGGCGGCGGGAGGCCCGCGAGGCTGAGGAGCGTGGGCGCGAAATCCACGAAGCTGACGAGGCGGTCGGACGTGCCGCCCGGTTTGTAATCCGGAGGGCGGAGGTTCTTGAACTTCTCCGGAATGAAGACGACGAGCGGGACGTGCAGGCCGGAATGATAAGGCCAGCGTTTGCTGCGCGGCATGCCGGAGCCGTGGTCGCCGAAGTAGAAGATGACGGTGTTCTCCGTGAGACCGTCGGCCTCGAGTTGGGCGAGGAGTTTGCCGGCATCCGCGTCGGCGGCGGTGACGATGTCGTAATATTGCGCCCAGTCACGGCGGACCTCGGGAGTGTCGGGATGATACGAAGGGACGCGCACCTGGGCGGGGTCATGGACGAGTTGGTGGCGGGGCGAACGGATTTTGCTCTCGTGACTTTTCTCGGAGTTGAACACGGCGAAGAACGGCTGGCCGGGCGCGCGATTCTGCCAGTGGGCTTTGTTGGACGAGTCGTCCCAGACCTTGCCGGGCTTGGCGAGGTTGTAGTCCTCCTTGGAATTGTTCGAGCAATGGTAGCCGGCTTCGCGGAGCAACTGCGGGAACATCGGTTTGCCCGCCGGAAAGGGAACGAAGCTGCGCATGTGCTCGCCGCCGGTGGAGTGCGCGTAGAGGCCGGAGATGAGCGTGGTGCGGGACGGCGCGCAGACCGGAGCGCACGACCAGACGCGCGTGTAGATCATGCCCCGCGCCGCGAGTTTGTCCACGTTGGGCGTGGTCGCATACTTGTCACCGTAGCAACCCATCTCGATGCCGTGATCCTCGCTGGTGATCCAGAGAATGTTTGGGCGCGACGGGCCCTCGGCGGCGGCGGACGCCGAGACGGCCAGGATAATTGCGGCAAAGGACGGGATGAGCCGGGTGATCATTTTGGGTGCGGATGGTTTACCCGGTGTGGGCCTGCAAAAAGTCCACCATGGCTTTCGCGAACGGCGCGAGGTCGCGCGGCGTGCGGCTGGAGATGAGGTTGCCGTCCACCACCACCGGTTCGTCGGCCCAGATCGCGCCGGCATTTTCCAGGTCGTCCTTGATGCCGAGCGAGCCGGTGGCGCGCCGGCCGTGGAGAATTTTCGCCGAGATCGGAATCCAGCCGCCGTGGCAGATGAAGGCGACCAGTTTGTCCTGCTCAAAAAATTCGCGGGTGAGGGCAAGCACCTTCGCGTCGCGGCGCAGCTTGTCCGGCATGAATCCGCCGGGGATGAGCAAGCCGCAGAAATCCTGGCTGCGCGCGTCGGTCAGCAGGAGATCGCTGGTGGCGGGGTAGCCGTGCTTGCCGGTGTAGGTGCGGAGTTCCGGGGCGGCGAGGCGCATGGCGTAGCCGGCCTCCTGCGCGCGGAGCAGCGGATACCACAATTCCAAATCCTCGTAGAGATCGTCCACGAAGGTCAGCAGTGTCTTGGGCATGACGGAAGTTATGCAGCCTCCGAATGGTTCTGGCGAGCCGATAGGCTGGCCCCGCCTCGGCCCGGCGGGCTACTGGGTGCGGATGCGGTAGGAGCGTTTGACCTGGGAGGTGGTGTTGGTGACGGTGACGGGGAGGCCGGTACCGGTGATGTTCGCGCCGAGGGAAGTCCACGAGAGCGCGTTCAAGTCGTCCTTGTAATCCAACTGGTAGGTCTCTCCGAGGACGGTGTTCCAGGTGATGCGGCTGGAGGTGCCGACGCGGACCAGCCGGTAGAGCGGCGCGCCTTTGACAATGGTGAAGCGATCCTCGATGGCGCCGGTCTCGCGGATGAACTGGGCGTCAAGCCGATCGCCGTTGACCTCGAAGTAGAGGGAGCCAAGGCGGTTCCGGGGGGGGGAAACATAGCGGGATGGTTGAGGCTGCCGCCGCTGGCCTTGGCCGCGGTGCCGGCCACGACATAGACGGCGCCGTTGTGCGCGGCGGTGCCGGCAGATTTGAGATACGGGCCGGTGACGTCGGCACGCCCGCTGGTGGTGTCGAGGAGGTTGGTGGT
>CANMZY010000366.1:0-3948 GCA_947502425.1 Verrucomicrobiales bacterium | reverse complement strand
GTTGCAGGTTTGTCCACGGGGACGGGCCTGCAACTTTTGCTTTCCAGGCGGCGGTTTCCCTCTCGTCGATTTTGGAAAAAGGCGTAACCTCCACCACCAGACGCGCCGGTCGAGCCACCCCGTGACGATTCGGTTCAACCGCGCTTGAACACCAATGAGCACGAAGATGAGCAGGTCGGGCCAGGTGGTTTTGCCAACATCGGGCCGACGCACTTCCAAGCGGGTCACCAGCGAAATTTATCCGGAGATCGTCAACGGTGGCATCGAGAGCGCGCCCAGCGGGGATTTTCCAGTCGAGTCGGTCGAAGTCCCGCCGCTGCGCGAACTGATGCCGGGCCGGATCAAATTTATTTTCGGCCTGGCCAACGACGAGATCGGCTACCTCATTCCGAAAAGCGAATGGGACCCCAGCTGCCTTATCTCTAAGGTGCCAAGAAAAAAATCTACGGCGAGATCAACTCCGTCGGCCCCGACGCCGCCGGCCAGATTCACGAGGCGTTGCGCGCCCTGTGCCGGCCGGTCCGGCCTTGAGCGATGATTACGCTGACAACCGCGGAGCGCCCTGCTAATTTCGCGGCGTGATTCGCAACATCATTTTCGACTGGTCCGGCACGCTGGTGGATGATCTGCCGGCGGTCTGGCGGGCGACTAATTTTGTTTTTCGCCAGGCCGGGATTGCGGAGTTGTCGCTGGCGCAGTTTCGCGCGGAGTTCTGCCTGCCCTTCACGAAATTCTACGACCGTTACACGCCGCACATTGCGCTGGCCCAGTTGGAGGCCTGGTTCCACGGACATTTCAAGGAGTGCCAAGATTCGGTGGCCGACCTCCCGCACGCACGGGAGTTTCTGGAATTTTGCCGGCGCGAGGGCTTGCGAACATTTCTCCTGAGCACGGTGCATCGGGATCATTTCGCGGCGCAGACGGCGGGGAACCAGTTTCACGAATTCCTGGAGCGGCCGTATCTGGAGGTGTGGGACAAGCGCGCGAAGATTCACGAGCTTCTCACGGAGAACAATCTGCGCCCGGACGAGACGCTGTTCATCGGAGACATGCAGCATGACATCGAGACGGCCAAGCACGGCGGCATCCATTCCTGCGCGGTGCTGACCGGTTACAACGGGGTGGAGCAACTGCGCGCGAGCGGACCGGATTTGATCGTGGAGCATCTCGGGGAGTTGCAGGGAATTTTGGAACGAAACGGACTGGAATGGAAAGGCGTCGGCGCCGAGGAGCGGCCCATCGCCACCGTGGGCGCGCTGATTTTTCATCCGGACAACGACGATGTGCTGATGATTCACACGCACAAATGGTCGGGGCTGTGGGGCATTCCCGGGGGGAAGACGAAGTTCGGCGAGACCTCGGAAGCGGCATTGCGACGGGAGATTCGCGAGGAGACAGGGCTGGAGATCACGGCCATCCGCTTCGTGCTGGTGCAAGACTGCATTCATTCGCGGGAGTTTTACAAGGACGCGCATTTTGTGCTGCTGAACTACACCTGCCGCTGCGCCGGACCGGCGGCGGTGCGGTTGAACGAGGAGGCGCAGGAGTTCCGGTGGGTTTCGCCGGCGGAGGCGCTGGCCCTGCCGCTGAATCAACCGACACGGATTTTATTGGAGGCGGTCATCAAACAAGAAAGAAACTGACATGGACACAATCACCATCTGCGATCTGGAAGTCTTTTACCACATCGGCGTGCCGGCGGAGGAGCGGGCCAAAACTCAGCGCCTGTTGTTGACCATTGAAATTCGAAAGGATTTCGCCCCCGCCGCGTCGGCGGACGATCTCGCGCAGACCATCGACTACGACGCGGTCTGCCAGCGACTGCTCGGCTTCGGGCAGGATTGCCACTGGGAACTGATCGAGACGTTGGCGGTGGACATCGCGCAGATGATCCTGGCGGATTTCCCGGCGAAAGCGGTGAGCGTGGAGGTGAAGAAATTCATCATCCCGCAGGCGCGTTACATTTCGGTGTCGGTGACGCGGTGAGAGAGACGTGGGGCGTGGGGCGTGAATAAATTTCGCGGCTCGTGGACGGGTTCACGCACCACGCGCTCCATTCTAATTCTTGCGCGCGGAATCCGCCCCGGCATAATCAAGCTCGCGCGGCACAATCCCCCTCCGCCTCCCAAATCCTATGGACTTGAAAAAAAGCCTCGGACTGAACACGACGGCCAATCCCGGTTCGGAACAGAAGTTGATTCACTACATCAACCTCAAGCTCGCGGCGATGGGCTGCCCGACGGTGGCGACGGCGGCGGACTCGGAGTTTGACGAGATGGCCGCCGCGCTCCTCCAGCATCATCGCGAGACGGAGCGGCTGCTCGCCAATTATCTCTCCCCGGCGGACTGGCGCATCCAGCAGTTTCTCAACGAATATCTCTACGAGTCGATCCAAGTGCCGCGCCTGCCCGCGCGGACGTTCGTGCTCGACCGGCACGGCGTGGCACGGATGCTCTCGCTGCCGCCGGACCAGGACCGCTTCGTCTCGGACATCGTCAGCACCTACCGCATCAGGCAGGGCGTGCTGCACAATCCCAAGAGCGACCGCCGCACGACGCAGGGAATTTTCCACATCGCCGAGGGCGGCCTGCCGATTCCCGATGACAAAATTGGCGTGCCGGTGGGCGTGTTCGGCAATCTGCTGCGCGCCGCGCTGGAACCGCCGCCAGAACTGCTGCGGCTGCCGTTCACCGCGGCGCAGGCGGAGCAGGCGGAATGTTTTGTCTCGCTGCTCCTGCGTCCGCTCGTCTGTCCGGCGGTGCCGGACTTCACGGTGGAGAAGCGGATGGAGATTCGTTTTTTTGCGCCGGGCAATCTCGTCGGCAACCTGGATTTTGTGGAGAGCATTTTCGGCAACGCGGGCGATCCGTTCCTGCCGGAGAACGATGCCGGGCTGGACGTGGATCATTGGACCGGCCACACCGGCTGCATCGTTCTCGCGCCGCACCTGGTGACGATGACCAAAAAATCCGCCGGCCTGCCGCCCTGGGACAAGGCCACGGACCGCCAGCGGCTGGACGGGATGTGCTGGCGCGGAGAGGACGAACTGTACAACGACGGACGCGCCTTCAAGATCACCTGCCGCGACGAAAAGGGCGTGATGGTCACGATCATCGCCGACAATTATTTCGGGTATTGCAAGAAGGAGGTCAAAACGCAGATCAGTTATTCCGCAAATCTTTTCGGACTGTGCGAAGAGGAGCACGCGGGCGGCGCGCTGGTTTTTCCAAGCTACGATCTGGGCGAGGAATTCAGCGGCGACCTGCACGTCCGGCGCAAGGGCCATTCCTTCGCGGAAGTGGTCGGGCTGTTCGGCGCCCTGATGGACGTGCAGCCGGAAGGCCATGCGGTCGACCGGAAATTCACCGATATCATTTACGTGAGCGAGGATGTGCGGTTCGATTTGCAGAAGCAGACCGTGAGCTGGCCGCACGACGGCATGACGCAAACCATCAAGCTGCTGCCTGACAAAACGTACGTCCGCCCCTCCGGCTACAAGGTTCACATGGAGAAACCGCCCGGCGGACGCATCTGGCGGCTGGTCGGCACCATCGCGGAAGGCACGCTCTGCCACAAGCCCAGCACCGTCTCCGGCGGCGGCAAGTCAGAAATCTCCAAGTCGATCTCCGACGCCATCATCACCGGCTCCATCTTCGTGGCCGATTTCAAAAAGGATTTCGCGTTCGTCGCCCGGCTGCTCAAGCGCGATTACTCCGACCGTTTCAAGGACAAGACGAAAATCGACCAGCGTTCCATCCTCAGTCCCGAACGCTCACTCGGCTCGGTCATCAAACTGCTCTCGCCCTCCTCGCGCGAATACACGCCGGAATACAACGACTGGCTCGGCACCGTGCCGCAATACATGAAGGAAATCGTTTTCGTGGTGAAGCGTTTCTACAAGCCCGAATGGGGCGACCAGTGGCGGACGCATTTCAGCGTGGACATCAT
>CANMZY010000365.1:0-3971 GCA_947502425.1 Verrucomicrobiales bacterium | reverse complement strand
GAAGGCTATCGCCGGTTCCAGCTCAAGGTCGGCGGCGATCCGGACACGGACATCGCGCGCATCTTCGCCGTGGCCGCCAAACTCCAGCCCGGCGACCGCCTCGTGGCCGACGCCAACACCGGCTGGGTGCAGCACGAGGCCGTGCGCATCGCCAAGGCCGTGCGCGACGTAGATGTTTACATCGAGCAACCCTGCCTCACCTACGAGGAATGCCTCGCCGTCCGGCGCCAGATTCCGCACCCGTTCGTGCTGGACGAAAACATCGACGACCTCGGCATCCTGCTCCGCGCGAAATCCGACCTCGCGATGGACGTGGTGAACCTCAAGATCAGCAAGCTCGGCGGCCTCACGAAGATCAAGCAGGCCCGCGACCTCTGCATCAGCATGGGCATCGCCATGACGCTCGAAGATTCCTGGGGCGGCGACATCGCCACCGCGGCCATCGCCCACCTCGCGCACAGCACGCCCACGGAATTCCTCTTCAGCACCACCGACTTCAACAGCTACGTCACCCTCAGCATCGCCGACGGCGCGCCGCAGCGTGTCAACGGCCGCATGGCCGCCTCCAAGTCGCCCGGCCTCGGCATCCAGCCGAAGCTGGACGTGCTGGGAAAACGCGTGGTCGTCGTCGAATAGTTTTCCACCAGTCCCACCCCGGGCACCTATTACGTCCATGGCTGGACCGCTCGCTCCCGAAAGCGGCAGCGCCGGCACGGTTGGAGCACCAGGTTTTCAACTGCATCGTCACGGTTAAAAGGCCATCTGGACAGCCAGCCCGGTTCTGGTTAATTCTAACCCCACACCACATATGAACACAGGAAAACTCACCCCGCACCAGATCGCCGCGTATCACCGGGACGGCTATGTCATCGTCAAGGGCCTGTTCGACCAGGAGGAGATCGGCCTCCTCCGCACCGCGTGCAAAACCGACAAGGCACTCGACGACCACGCGTTTGGCAGGGACGACGGCACGGGTGCAGCCGTGCGGCTCTCATTGTGGAATCATCCCGGCGAGGGCATCTACGGCATGTTCGCCCGCTGCCACAAGCTCGTGGATTCCGTGGAGCAACTGCTCGGCGACGAGGCGTATCACTATCATTCCAAGATGATCATGAAGGACGCCAAGGTCGGCGGCGCGTGGGCCTGGCATCAGGATTACGGCTACTGGTATCAGAACGGCGTGATGTTTCCGGATTTGTGCAGCGCGTCCATCGCGGTAGATCGCGCCACGGTGGAAAACGGCTGCCTGCAGGTTCTCCGCGGCTCGCACAAGCTGGGCCGGCTGGATCACATCCTGACCGGCGACCAGGCGGGGGCGGATCTCGAGCGGGTAAACGAGGCGAAGAAACGCTTCGAACTCGTCCACTGCACAATGGAACCCGGCGACGTGATTTTCTTTCACGCCAATTTGCTGCACGCCTCGGCCCGCAACGATTCCGAACACCCACGCTGGTCGATGATCTGCTGCTACAACTACAAGCAGAACGATCCCTACAAGGAAGCGCATCATCCGCGCTACACGCCGCTGCGGAAAGTCGCGGACGAGATGATCAGGCAGGTCGGCATCAAGCGGTTCGACGACGACACCTCGAATGTGGCCTGGCTGGATGACCAGAAGGACGTGAGCGCGCGGGTGCTCAAGGAGCAGGCCGCCAAAAGTTGACGGAGCGCGGCCGGCTCACGCGCCCCGGTCGCGACCATTCGTGATTCCGATCTGCCCCGATGCCCACCATGCCTGACACACCGAAGATCGTTTTCATCGCGAATCTGTGGACGCTGGTTGGTCATCCCTCCACGGCAACGGAGTGGTCGCTGGAGAAAAAATTCCAGGCCGTCAAGGAAGCCGGGTTTGACGGCGTGAACTGGCGGGGCTCGCCGGAGATCGCGAAATTGCTGCGGTCCTTCGGGCTGAGATTTTCGGGTTTGTTCGACGCGAGCGACTCGGAGGAATTTGCGCCCTTGATCCGCGCGCAGATGGAAGCCGGCGCGGAGACGATCAACGTCCAGCTCGCCGACCACGACACTCCGGTGGAGGATGCGCTCCGCCTCGCGATCCGGCTCATGGAGGAATCCGACCGGCAGAACGCTAACGTCCACCTCGAAGTCCACCGCGACACTTGCACGGAAACGCCGGAGAAGGCCTACGCCATCGCCGACGGCTATCGCGCTGCCACCGGGAAAGTGCTGTGCATGAATCTCGACTACTCCCACATTGCGGTCGTGAAACATCTCCGGGCGGAGGATTTTTCGCAGCGATTGCTGATGCGACCGGAGCTTTTGCAGAATGGAAACCTCACGCATCTCCGCCCGTTCAACGGTCATCATTGCCAGGTGCCGGTCACGGATGGGCGGGGAATTCTTACGCGCGAGTTCGAGGATTACCTCGTCTTTGTCGGCGACCTGTTCCGCTGCTGGCTCGCGGGGCCGCGTCCGCACAATGAGCTGTGGGTCGTCCCGGAACTCGGGCCGGTCGCGTCGGGCTACGGCATCAGCACGTGGCCTGCGCCGTGGGAAGATTGTTTGATCGCAAAGCGGGAGTTTGAAAAAGTCTGGGGCAATGTGATGCGCGAATCGCCAACCCTCGAATTGAAATCATGAACCTCGACATTCATCCGCCACTGCCAACCAAGAAGGATTTCCGCATCGGCATTCTCGGCAGCGGATTCATCGTGAGCGATTGCCATCTGGTGAGCTATCGCCAGGCGGGATTCAATCCGGTGGCCATCGCGTCGCGCACGCGGGAGAACGCCAACCGGACCGCCGCGCGCCATGCCATTCCGAAGGTCTGCGACAGCTACGAACAACTCCTCGACGATCCGACGATCGAAGTGCTCGACATCGCCGTTCCGCCGGACCGTCAGCTCGGCCTGATCGAAGCCGCGTGCGCACGCCGGACCATCAAAGGCATCCTCGCGCAGAAACCGCTGGGCATGAATTACGCCGAGGCGCTGGCCGCGGTGGAGTGCTGCGAGCGCGCCGGCATCACGCTCGCCGTGAACCAGAACATGCGCTACGACCAGTCGGTGCGCGCAGCGAAAACCCTGCTCACCAACGGCACCATCGGCGAGCCGGTGCTGGCCACGATCGACATGCGCGGCATTCCCCATTGGATGCCGTGGCAGGCGGACCTCGGCTGGGTCACGCTGCGCATCATGTCCATCCACCACCTCGACTGCCTGCGTTACTGGTTCGGCGAACCCGAGGGAATTTTTTGCAGCACGCGCCCCGATCCGCGCACGAAATTTCCGCACACCGACGGCATCTGCACCTACATCCTCGAATACGCGAGCGGCCTGCGCTGCGTGGCGATTGATGACACCTGGACCGGACCGGCCAAGGAGGGCTGCCCCGGCGACATCGGCATCAAGTGGCGCATCGAAGGCCTGAACGGCCTGGCCATGGGCGACATCGGCTGGTGCAAAGAACCCTACACGAGTCCGTCCACCATTCGTTACGCGAGCAAAGGCGACGCGACGTTCCACGAGCCGCGCTGGCCGGAGAGCTGGTTTCCCGACGCCTTCGCCGGCACGATGGGCCAGCTCCTGATCGCGCTCGAAACCGGCCGCGAGCCGGCCATCAGCGGACGCGACAATTTGCAAACGATGGCGCTGGTGGACGCCGCCTATCTCAGCGCCGCGGAACACCGCATGGTGAACCCGCGCTCCCTCATTTCTTAAACCTCAACCCAACCAACAACACCCCTCCATGAAACTCGGCATCATCAACAGCGCCTTCGACCAGGCCGGCGTGGATACCGCCACCGGCCTCCAACACATCGCCCGCATCGGCTTCGACTCCGTCGATATTTTCACGGAGGCGATGACCATTTCCAAAAAGGAAAAACTCCTCATTGCCCGAACCTGCGCGAAGGAGAAACTGCCGATCATCTCCGTGGTCGTCGTCGCCACCGGGCTGATTGATTTCAACGCCCCGGTCCGCGAATTCCATGTGGCCCGGTGCAAAAAGTTCGT
>CANMZY010000364.1:0-3996 GCA_947502425.1 Verrucomicrobiales bacterium | reverse complement strand
AAACCCAGTTCATGAAAAACTAACCACAACAAATGACTTCCGCCCCTGTCCACCGTCTCGGGGGAGCTTCAATTGGGTGGCCGGATGGCAAACCATTCTCTCGCTTCGCTCTCGCGGACAAGCTGCCGGTAGTGTTTGAAAACCATCTGCGGAGAGTTGCCCGCCTCAAGGCTGACATGGCCCACGTCTTTGATGAGGGCGAGCCGGAAGCTGATGAAAGAGTGGCGCAGGCCGTTGTGCTTCCACGGCACGCCGGATTTCACCGCCAGATAAAGGAAAAGCTGCTTGTCGGCGCGGGAGAGATTGATGACCGGGCCAGAGGGCTGGGCGTGGCGTTCCAGCCACGCGGCGCAGTTGTCCGTGATCGGCACGGTGCGGCGCGAGGCGGTCTTGGCATTGCCCGCCTTGATTTCGACGAACCGCTCCGGGCCGGTCAGGTGAATCTCCGACCAGTCGAGCCGCATGATCTCGGCGGCGCGCAGGCCGCAAAACGCGGCGACGGCCAGATAGGGAATCATTTCTTCGCGGGTGCGCCATTTGCCGCGCTCCTGAACGGGCGTCAGGCAGGCATCGAAAAGTTTTTGGAGTTCGGCGGGGGTGAACACCTGGATGTCGCCGCTGTCCACCGTGGCCTTTTCGACACCGCCGATTTCGTCGTGGTCTTTGGGCAGGTAGCCGCGCTTGATGGCGAACTTGAACAGGGTGCTGATGAGGCGGCGGACGTTGTTCTGAGTTCGACCGGAAAGCGGACGCCGCTGTTTTTCATCGCGGCCATGGGTTTTCAGACCTCGAATATAGTCTTCAATCTGCCGGCCGGTGACGCTGGAAAGACGAAGCTGGAAGCTGTTGGCGAAAGCACCGAGGCGCAAGGTCAGGTCTTTGATATAGACGCCGCTCTTGCCAGCAGCAGCCTTGGACGCAATCAATTCGTCCACGACTTCGCGGACGGTTTTCGCGGGCAGGCCGATGGGATGGCGTTTGAGATAAAATTCGAGGGCTTCGCTCAAGCCGACGTTTTCCGGCAGGCGGCGGACGGCGGCGACGTAATCGGTCACGGCATGGTTCAGGTCGGCATCAGGTTTCCAGACGCGGAGCTTTTGCATGGCGCGGATGTAGTCGGCGCGGTCGCCGCCGGTAAGCTTGAGGGCTTCGGTTTCGCCATTGGCAAGTTTGACGGCGATCAACTCGGCTTCGCGCCGGGCCTTTGCGAGATCGGAGAATTTCTGCCGCACGCGCCTGGTCCCCTGATAATGGGCGACGGTGTAGATGACGCTCTGATATTTGATGAGCGCCTTGGGCTTCGTGGTGCCGCCTTCCGGCAGGCTTTCGTAGAGGATCGCACCTGTCGCCGGGTCACGCTGGGGAATGATATTGGTGTGGGCGTAAATCGGAATCGAAATGCTTCCGACTTTGACAACCTCAAAAGGTTGGGCGGACTTGGGACGTTTGACTTTGGACGGGGCGGTTTTCATGCGCGCACTGGCCCGTCTTTGTCCCGTCCTGTCAATCAACTTCACAAAACACCAATAAAATATGGTGGAGGCGGCGGGAGTTGAACCCGCGTCCCAGGCAAACCAACCAGCCGCGACTACATGCTTAGTCCGGGGAGAGTTGTCAGCAGTTGGATGGCGCCCGGACGCGAGACCAACCGCTTAGCCAGCATGAAATAGTTTCGGCCAGACGCGCGCTGTCCCCGCGCCGGACCTAACCTGCTATAGCGTTCTCCACCTGAGCAGATATGCAGTGGGAACGTCGTGGCATTAAGCCGCGAGAGCTAGTTCTTCGTTAGCTTTTATGTTTTGGTTCGATGTTTAACGAGGCCAACGAACCATCCTCGGCATGCCGCCTCTGGCGTGTTTTCATGGTCGAAACCAGTACGCCCCCAGCAACGCCGTGACTATCACGGGGGAACGGAACCCGGTCAAGGCCGGCGCGTAATAAATTCACCCGCAGGTTTCCTCCAGAGAAATAATGCCGGGCCGGCAATTGGGAACCGGTCCAACGGTGGCGTCTCCTCCGTTACCAGGCTTCCACGGGCCCCTTGGGCACGGGGATCGACTGACGTTCCGTCACGCCCGGCTCCTGCATGAAGCTGGCGACCAGCGGCGGCGGCTGGTATTGCGGCTTCAACTCGCCGCATTCATCCACGAATTGCGCGCGCCAGCGGAGATAATCTTCCAGCAAGTCGTTGAACTCCACCTTGTCGGCCAACCGCACCACGCGCTTGTTGAATTCGTTGGCCGGGCCGAACCGCTTCGAGTACCACGGCGCGACCTTGCGGAACATCCGGCAGCCGTGGGTCTCGCCGAAAACTTCGATCATTAAATCCAGATGCCGGCACATGACGCGGATGCGCTCGGCGAAGGACGGTTCGGGCGGAACGTCCGCTCCGCCCTGCAAATATTCCAGCGTCCGTTTGAAAATCCAGGGGTCGTAAAACGCTCCGCGCCCGATGCTCACGCCCGCGCAGCCGGTCTGCTCGAACATCATCTTCGCCGCCTCGGGCGTGGTCACGTCGCCGTTGCCGATGACGGGAATGCTTTTGACCGCCTGCACGACCGCGCGGATGCCCGCGAGATTGACGGTGCCGCCAAAGCCCTGCTCGCGCGTGCGGCCATGCACAAAAATCGCGGCGGCTCCGGCGTCCTCCAGCGCGCGGGCCAGCTCGGGCGCGGTCAGATTGTCGTCGTCCCAGCCTAGGCGCATCTTCGCGGTCACAGGAATTTTCACCGCGCCGACCATGCCGCGGACGAGCGCGGCGGTCTTGTCCAGCTCGGTCATCATCGCCGAGCCGCCGCCAACCTTGCAGACTTTGCGGACGGGGCAGCCCATGTTGATGTCCACCGAGGCGAGGCCGAGGGATTCGAGGTACGCCGCCGCGTCGCGCATTTCCTCCGGCACCGAGCCGAAGAGCTGGACGGCGAGAGGCCGGTCGGCGGCGTTGGTTTCAATGAGCTTGAAGGCCTTGGGATTTTTTTCGAGGAGCGAGCGCGCGTTGACCAGATCGGTGGTGCAAAGATCGAGGCCGCCGATTTCGCGGAGCGTGAGGCGGAAGGGCAGGTTGGTGTAGCCCGCCAGCGGCGAGAGGAACAAATTAGATTTCAGTTGGAGCAGACCGAGCCGGATCATGCGCGCGAACATAGGCGCAAATCGCGCCGGAGGACAGCAATGGAACGAAGAATGTCAGGTTGCGCGTGTCCACCCCCCCCCGCCGCCGGCTCAGTACCACGCGCGCAGGCGCACTTCGATGCCGAGGTCGGTGCCGAGCGCGGCCTTGAACAGCGGCGGGTTGGTGTAGAAATTCCCGGAGTCGCGATAATGGTACGGGTAAACCACCTTGGGCCGCATCGCGCGCATGCAGTTGGTCGCACTGATCCAGTTCATCGTGAAGGGCAGGTTCATGCTCAAGAAAGCCACGTCGATGTCCGTCAGCGCGCGAATCTCCGGCACGTCGCCCGTGTCGCCGCTGAAGAAGAGACGTTTGCCGCCGAGCGTGAGGACGTAGCAGTTGTTGTTCGTGAAGGCATGGTTGCTGTTGTAGCCCGGTACGGCCTGGACGGTCATGCCCTGCACATTGGTCGTCTGGCCGTACTGGAGCGCGATGGCGTTGGCGCGATGACCGGCGAAATTGGCGAGGTTGTAAACCCTCTGCGGCACGATGATGACACCGCCCGCCTGGCGGAGCGCGGTCAGCTTCGCCGGGCTGTAGTGATCGCCGTGCTCGTGCGTGATCAGAATCAGGTCGCCCTGCGGCAGGCCGGCGTAGCGTGCTTCGTAGGCCGGGTCGTCATCCGGGTCGCTGTAGATGATCTTCCCGTTCCAGCTCATCACCACCGAGGCGTGGTAGAGCGGATGAATGATCACGTCACCGTTCGTGGTCGCGAGATGATCGCCGGTCAGCGCGCCCGCGTTGGTGACCTGCTGGGCGCGATAGAACCGCGCACTGGCCACCCGCGCGGCAAAGTCTGTGTGCTGGTTCACGCCCGTGCTCTGGAG
>CANMZY010000363.1:0-4002 GCA_947502425.1 Verrucomicrobiales bacterium | reverse complement strand
CAAGATTGCGGGGGAACAATTTGATCGCACCGTCGCGCCCGACGAGATCGACCGCGAAGTGCGACCGGAGGAAATCACCGCGATGCACGCGCTGGCCTCGCCGCATCTGCGCCTCACGTCCCGCTGCGTGCGCGCCGTCGTCTGCAAATACACGGTCACGCCGGATTTTCATTTCGTGATCGACCATCACCCGGACAGTGAACGCGTGTGGCTGGCGTCGGCCTGTTCCGGCCACGGCTTCAAGCACTCCGCCGCCGTCGGCGAAGCACTCGCCGAGATGACCGTGGATGGACGGACGCAGTTTGATCTGTCGGCGTTCGGGCTGGAACGATTCGGAACGTATCAGCCGGGGTAACGAGGTTGTATCTCGCGGTCCTCATGGCCGCGCGGTCAGTTGTCCGAGCCTCCAGACATCGGCTGCGATGTGGTTTTACCGGAGAAATTCCTTGTAGAACGTAACCGCCGAAAGAATGACGCCGATGATGATGATGGTCTGGCGGACGCGCGCCTGCGGGATGCGTTGCGAGTAGTGCGAGCCGAGATAGTAGCCGGCCAGCGCGCCCACCGTGATCACCCCCGCGCGCGGCCAGTCGATCAGGCCGGTGCAAACGAACCAGACGGAGGCGGCCAGATTGATGACTGCCGCCAGCACGGTCTTGAGCGCGTTGGTTTGGTGAATGTTGGCCAGGCCGATGAAGCCCAGCGAGGCGAGCATGAGGATGCCGATGCCGGCTCCGAAGTAGCCGCCATAAAGGGCCACCGCGAATTGAAAGACAACCGCCGCCCAGACCGTGTGGTGCTTTGGAGCCTGGCCATCCTGCGGTTCGAGGCCGGCGAAACGCCGGAAAATTCCCTGCGCCAGGAACAGGCCGGTCGCGAACAGGATCAGAAACGGAACGAGCCGGGAAAAAATCTTCGGGTCGGTGTGCGTCAGGAGCACTCCGCCCAGCAGGCTCCCGAGCAGACTCACGGGCACAAACTGCCAGAGCCAGGGTTTGACGGCGTTAATCTGCCGCCGGTAACCGAAGAGACTGCCCGCCGTGCCCAGCAGCAGTGCGAAGGTGTTCGTGGCATTGGCGAGGATCGGCGGTGTGCCGAAGAAGAGCAGGGTGGGGAAGGTGAGCAACGTGCCGCCGCCCGCCACGGCGTTGATGGCACCGGCGGCCATGGCGGCGGCAAGCAAACAAAGTATTTCAGTCACGGACATCGTTGGGCTGTGGAGCGTAAGCCGGGGCGGGGGCAACTCAAGCTCAACGTGGGGCGGGCGCCCCGCAATGACCACCGCAAAATCCAAATCCGCTGGTTGACAAAAAAAAATCGACACTTAATCTCTCCGCTCTTGGTCGCCTCGGTAGCTCAGTTGGTAGAGCAGTTGACTCTTAATCAATTGGTCCTAGGTTCGAGTCCTAGCCGGGGCACCATCTTCCCTCAGCAAATCGCGGCGTTTGCTTTTTCCCACACCAGCCAAACGTGGCGAGTAGTATCAAAAGTAGTATCAGGAGCGTTTTGATTCAGACGGTGTCCCTGGGGGTGGGCATCGGATCAGGTTCAGCCGTCAGCCGGGCGCGGGACCAAAAACCTCAACACTCATTCCAGTTGGAGCATCCGGTGCAGTTCCCCGGACGAATTCCAGACGGTCACTCAATTTGTGCTGGGCCTCCCGAGGGTCGGAACGTCATTCTTTCGGCCATGCGTTTCACTGTGCTGATTCTTGCCCTCACGTTTCTCGCCACGGCTCATGCGGCCGACGTGCCTCCTCTATTGCTGCGGACGGCTGCGGATCAACCCAGGCTCGGCGACAGATTCACTAATTCCATCGGCATGAAACTGGCCTACATCCCGCCGGGCGAATTCACGATGGGAAGCCCGAAGACAGAGGCCGGCCGATCGGCGGACGAAACCCAGCACAAGGTAACCCTGACCAAAGGCTGCTCCATCGGGATTCACCCGGTGACACAGGCCCAATGGAAGGCGGTGATGGGCGAGAGCGCCAGCCGCTTCAAGGGCGACGACCTGCCCGTGGATGAGGTTTTGTGGAAGGACGCGGTGAACTTCTGTAAAAAACTGAGCGAAAAGGAAGGCGGGCGCTACCGTCTTCCCACGTCGGCGGAGTGGGAATACGCCTGCCGGGCGGGAACCACGACCGCGTACCACACCGGTGAGAGCGAGGCCGCGCTGGGGGAAGCGGGTTGGTACGGCGGCAACAGCGACTTCAAAACACATCCCGTCGGCCAGAAGAAACCCAACGCCTGGGGCCTGCACGACATGCACGGCAACGTCTGGCAGTGGTGTCACGATGACCTCGTCGAATATTCCAGTGCCGCCGTGACGGACCCGGCAGGAATTGCGGACGGCAGCCGCCATGTGATGCGCGGCGGGGATTGGCGCTGCAGTCCCCGGTTCTGCCGCTCGGCCAAGCGCTTTGGAAGCGGCCCCAACTTTCGGGACGATGTTTTCCGGGGCTTCCGGGTGGTGCTGTCGGCTGGCGAGGACTGATGGTGGCATTTTGCTCTCTTCTTTCTGCCGGCCCAAGTCGCCGCGCCGCGTGTCACCGTCCCGGCTTTGGCCGACGATCCATGGTGCGGCCGCTGGCGGCAGGCTCCGTGGGCGCCAGAAAATTCTTGTGAGTCCCGGCACCGCCGGACACATTTGCCGATCCATGAAAGATGATGTGTTCTGCCGTCCGTGGACAACGATCCCAAGAGCATTCGGGTGTCTGTTCATCGTGGCCGCGCTTCCGCTCGCCCCCGGTTTCACGTCCCTGCGCGCCGAGAACTGGCCCGCCTGGCGCGGTCCGCGTCTGGACGGGACCAGCAGGGAGAAAAACATCCCCGTCCATTGGAACGCGACGAGCAACGTGTTTTGGAAATCGCCGCTGCCTGGGGTCGGCCACGCTTCGCCGGTGGTGTGGGAGGACAAGGTGTTCACTGTGGCCGCGCTGCCGGAGTCGCAGGAGCGCGTGCTGTTGTGCTTCGATCGAAAGAGCGGAAAACTTCTCTGGCAGCAGACGGTGGTGAAGTCACCGCTCGAAGCAAAACATTCGCTCAACAGCCACGCCTCGAGCACGCCCGCCACCGACGGCGAACTTGTCTATGTGACCTTTCTCGACCGGAAGGAGATGGCCGTGGCCGCCTACGATTTCACCGGTCGTCAGCGCTGGCTCGTCCGTCCTGGTTCCTTCACCAGCATGCACGGCTTTTGCAGCTCGCCGATTCTGCATGGAGACAAGGTCATCGTGAACGGCGATCACGACGGCGATTCCTACATCGTCGCGCTCAGCCGCGCGGACGGACGCACCCTCTGGAAAACACCCCGCGAAAATCACACGCGCAGTTACTGCGTCCCGATCATCCGCCAGCTCGCCGGGCGCACGCAGATGGTTCTTTCGGGCGACTGGTGCGTGGCCAGCTTTGATCCCGACACCGGCCGGCGTCACTGGGTCATCGACGGGCCGACGGCCCAATTCGTCGCCTCGATCGTTTACAGCGAGAAGACCGGGCTGCTCTACATGACCGGCGGCTATCCCGATCATCATCTGCTGGCGATCAAGCCCGACGGTTTCGGCAATGTGACCAAGACGAAAATTGCCTGGCGCATGAACAAGGGCGTCGCCTACGTCCCGTCGCCGATCGTGGAAGGGGATTATTTGCTGATCGTCTCGGACAGCGGCGTGGCGCATTGCTTCACGGCGGCGGATGGCGGCCTGCTCTGGCAGGAGCGGTTTGGGGAACATCACGCCTCGCTCGTTTCGTCGGGCGGGCTAGTTTATTTTCTGAACGACAACGGCGTGATGAACGTGGTGCGGCCCGGCCCGAAATTCGAGCGCGTCGCCCAGAATAAGCTCGGCGAAAAAACCTTCGCGTCGCCGGCCCTCAGCCGGGGGCAGATTTTTCTGCGGGGCGACCGTCACCTCTTCTGCATCGGAAACGCGCCGTGAAAATACTCCGCAGCATCATGGCCGGCCTGCTGCTCACCGGGGCGGGAGTTTGCGTCCAGCCGGTG
>CANMZY010000362.1:0-4004 GCA_947502425.1 Verrucomicrobiales bacterium | reverse complement strand
CGACGAATGGCATCCGGACTGCCCAGCTCGTTATCGAGCAGCGTCCACACCCTGTCGCCGCCCTTGCTGCCGAGGGCGGAAACAGCCGCCAAGCGCACCTTCAGGTCCTGATCTGCCAGCGGCTTGTCGAGGAGCGCCAAAGCGTTGTCGCCACCCAGATCGCCCAGCGCAACAACAGCCGCCAGCCGCACCTCGCTGTCAGGATCCACGAGCGCCGTGGCGAGCAACGCCTGCGCCCTGGCCCCGCCGACCTGACCCAGTGCCGTGACTGACGTGCGGCGCAGAATGGGAACCTTGTCAGCCAGCGCCTGTTCGAGGAGGGCCAAAATCCTGCCTTTCTGCCCGTCAGGCAGGCTGCCTCCCACCTGGCCCAGCGCGGTGACAACATCCATGCGGGAGTATTTCCCCTCGGCAAACGCCTTTTCAAGGAACGCCAGAGACTTCTCTTTCCGTGGGCCCGGCACGTTTCTGGCCACGCGGCCGAGTGCGGCGACGGCGGCGGAGCGGAAGGTGTAGTCCGGGTGAACCAGCTTCTTCGCAATCAAGCCCATCATCGGCTCGCCCCCATCCAGTTGCCGCAACCCGATGGAAAGCGCATTGCCCACGGCCATGCTGGTTCGCCAGAATGCCATCGGGTAGTATGACCCCGGATCCAGATCCGGAGTGGCGAGACACGTTTCGAGCCATGAAACCGCGGTGACGTCAATAGCCACGACCAAATCGACGCCGAAGCGGAACAAACCCAAAGTGGCCTGTTCCCTCACCTGCGCATCGCTATCCGCCGTGGCCCTTACCAGAAGCGGAACGACGCGTGGATCATCGAGCCAGCCGCCAAGCCAGGCCGCCTCGCGGCGAACGGCAATCTCGGTCGAGGCCAGGTCCTGACGGAGTCGTTCGATCCTGGCATCCGCTGTCCCGGCATACAGCACCGCGAGCCGCCCATCATTCGCCCAGAACAATTTGAGATCGTGCGCTGCGGCCACGGCCGCGATCAGTTTCCGCGCGGACACCGGTTGATGGCGGAGCTCTCCGGGGACGATCAATGCGAATAGCCGCTTTTCCTGGCCAACATTCGAATGGCTGAACACCGCCACCCTCGGTCCGCCCCTGCGCCGGATTTCCGCGAAGGCATTGACCGCCCGTGCTCCATGCGGCGTGACCGTGACCTCGGCCACGGGGAGAGCGGGTGCGCCTTGCCTGGTATCCGCAAGGGGCACCGCCTGGACTGCGGCGATGCATGTTCCCGTTATCGCGACCGTCACTGCGGCCAGCATTTTGATTTTTGCCATGAATGTTGCCTTCATGTTTCCGCGCGTGCAAACGAGGACCCTATCGCCCCCCCGCCGCGCCTGCGCCCATTACGCAAAGCCGGCCACCCCTGCGCACGTGCGAAGAACGCAACACGGCTGAAACCCGCTATCCCCGCACCGACCTGCCCGCCCCGATTCCGTGGGTCCAAGGTCATCGAATCACTTGGGGGCAGGATGTCTGAGTATGCGTTCTATTGCAAATGGGGCCACTATTGTTGCCCCTGCCCCTGCTTCTGGTCCTGCCTCTGGTCCTGCCTCTTGACTGGTTGCGCCGCACCTGACTCTCGATCCGCCCCTTTGATGTGGCCCTCCAGCACCATGATCTCCGTGGCCAGATTCGTCCCGCCGGCTGCCGCAAATTTCTCCTTGTACAGAGCGAGGAATGCCTGACGCGTCGTGTTGTACGTCTGCACGGCAGCATCCAGTTCCGGGTTCTTTCCCTGCCCCTTTGACCGTGCAACGACGGCACGGAAAGTCTGCTCCGCTTCATCCATTTCCTTTCGCTTGGTCTGTAAGTCCGGATCATTCTCGACCACATTGTAAGCAAGCTTCTGGGCCTTCTTCTTTTCCTCCAGCAGCCTCTTGAGGTCGTCCAGTGACAACGAGGTGGCCAGAGAGGGTTGTTGCCGCGGCACGGCTTGGGCCGCTCCGGTCGCCGCCGGCTGCGCAGTCTTTTCTTCGCCCGCCCATCCCACGGCCATGCCGATCGGGAAGGACGCGCCGACCAGCACTGCTGCCGCGCCGATCATTGCTGCTGTTTTGATTTTGGTATAGAATAGCATGTTTATTACTCCTTTTGTTAGTGTGACTATCTTTGTTGTTTCAGCGCCCGTGGTTGCGGTGCGAGCCGCAATCGATTTCACGGTCGCCAAAATGGAAGGGACAAGTGCCACCGGCACAGCCCCCGATGCCTCCGGGGCGAGCAGGCCCGCCAGAGCCACGCCGCTCAGTGGCACGCCGCGCTTGACCAGACGCTGCCGCAGCTTTGCGAGCCCTTCGCTCGTCCGCCACTTCATCGTGCCAACCGGACAACCGGCTTGGGCGGCGGCTTCCTGCTCGCTGAACCCGCGCAGGTAGCGCAGGATCACAGCGTCACGCAGAACTTCGGACAATCTATCCACTTCCGCATCAACCTGCGACAGGAAGGCATCCAGATCGGCATTTGGCAGGTTTGCCTGCAAACCCTCGTACCAAATCACCGATTGCTCCTGCTGCCGTTCGCGACTTGACCGCCGCCGAAGGGCTTCCAGCGCCACCAGATGCGCCACGCGATGCAGCCACCCATTCAGGCGCCCCTCCTGCCGGAGGCTTCCGGCCTTCCGGGCCAGAACGGCAAACGCCGCCTGCGTGGCATCCTCGGCGTCGTGGTGATTGCCCAGCAGCCGGAGACACGCCCGATAGACCATCGGAGCATACCGCGTCACAAGCTCCGTAAAAGCGGTCCCGTCGCCGCTTGCGACGTAACTTTCGAGGAGTGTCTTGTCGGTTTTCAACTGCGTTAAATGGCTGGTGGGTATCCCAAATGCACTTTCTTTCGCCCTATGCTGACACAGTTCGGGGAAAGGTTGGGTCCAGCAAGGGGAATGTTTTCAGGGCTTCCGCATCAAAATCGCAGTGGCGGCGAGCGGAAGGTTCCGGGTGGAGCACGCGAGTCGCGTGCTCCACCCGGGAGTCGCCTTCGCTCGCCAGCGTAATTTTGATGCGTCGGCCCATGTTGTCCCCTGTTGTTTCTTGCCAAGGAATCGCGGATGACTGACTTATCAATCGACAGACATGATTTTGAAGACCGCCGCGCTCGCCTCAGCTTTCGCCTTATCCGGACTCGCACTCGGTGCGGATGCGATTTCATTCAACCGCGACATCCGCCCCATCCTCGCCGAGCACTGCTTTCATTGCCACGGGCCGGACCCCGGCTCGCGCAAGGAGGGCCTCCGTTTCGATCGCGAGGAGGGATTCTTCGACAAACGTGACGGCGACGGGCCCACGGTCGTGCCGGCAAAACCGGACAAGAGCCCGCTGTTCCAGCGCATCGTGACGACCGATCCGGACGAGATCATGCCGCCACCCGGGGAGAAAAAACCGATGAAGCCCGCGGAAATCGCGCTCATCAAGAAATGGATTCTACAGGGTGCGCAATGGCAGCCGCACTGGGCGTTGATCAAGCCGGAGCGGGCGGCGCTCCCGAAAGCGGGCGTGAATCCGATTGACGCGTTTGTCGCGGCGAAGCTCTCAACGGCGGGCCTCGCACCCGCGGCGGAGGCCGACCGGTGGACGCTTGCGCGGCGGGTGTCCCTCGACCTCACGGGACTGCCGCCGTCGCCCGAGGAGATCGAGACCTTCGTGAAGGATGCGTCACCGGAGGCGTACCCGAAATTCGTGGATCGCCTGCTTGGGAAGCCGCAGTACGGCGAGCACCGCGCGCGTTACTGGCTGGATGCGGCGCGTTACGCGGATACCCACGGGCTGCACCTCGACAATTACCGCGAGATGTGGGCGTATCGCGACTGGGTCATCGCCGCGTTCAACTCGAACCAGCCGTTCGACAAATTCACGGTCGAGCAGATCGCCGGCGACCTGTTGCCGGATGCGACGGTCCAGCAGAAAGTCGCAACGGGATTCCACCGCTGCAACATGACGACGAACGAGGGCGGCACGATCGAAGCCGAGAACCTCGCCGCCTACGCCCGCGACCGC
>CANMZY010000361.1:0-4009 GCA_947502425.1 Verrucomicrobiales bacterium | reverse complement strand
GGCCGCGAATATCTCGACGCCAACTCGTCGATCTGGACGAACCTCCACGGCCACGCGCACCCGAAAATCAACGCCGCCCTCACGCGGCAGCTCAAAACGATTTCCCACAGCTCGGCGCTGGGGTTGGCAAATGAACCGGCGAGTTTACTGGCTAAACAACTTGTCCGGGCGGCCGACCCTGTTCCGCGTTCCGCGTTCCGCACGCCGCGTTTGGAAAAAGTCTTCTTCAGCGACGACGGCTCCACCGCCATGGAGGTGGCGCTCAAGCTGGCCTACGAATTCGCCCGACGGACGCGCGGTTTGAAGCGTCCGAAATTTCTCGCGCTCGCCGGCGCGTATCACGGTGACACCGTGGGCGCGGTTTCCCTCGGCCACATTGATCTGTTTCACAAAGCCTATGCGGGCCTGCTCTTCAAGACCGACCAGGTGATGTCGCCGTATTGCTATCGCTGCCCGTTCAACCGCGCCAAGCCGGAGCGGGCCGACGCGCGCGACTATCGCCAGTGCAACTGGGAATGTGTGGGCAAGGTGGAGAAAAAATTCGCAGCGCAGAAGAAGCGCCAGAATCCGTATGCGGCGTTTGTCTTCGAGCCGTTGATGCAGGGCGCGGCGGGCATGATTCCGCAGCCGGCCGGTTGGCTCCGGCGCGTGGCGGAAATCGCGCGCGGCCACGGCGCGCAGTTGATTGCGGATGAAGTGATGACAGGATTTGGCCGGACGGGTTCGGAGTTCCGCCTTCAGGAGGCTCCGGCGTCCGGCAAACCGCCTAAAGGCGGAACTCCAAACCCATTGTTCGCTTCTCACCACGAAGGCGTGCAGCCGGATTTTCTCGCGCTGGCGAAAGGCCTCACCGGCGGCTGTCTGCCGATGGCCGCGACGCTCACGACGCAGCGCGTCTTCGACGCCTTCCTCGGCGAATACGAAGAGTTCAAAACATTTTTCCACGGCCACAGTTTCACCGGCAACCAGCTCGGCGCGGCGGCGGGACTGGCGAGCCTGGAATTGTTGACTTCGCAACCATCGATCCGGGCACGGGCCGCGCTGGAGCGAATACTCCGCGAGGAACTGTCGTCACTCTGGCCGCTGCCAAACGTCGGCGACATCCGGCAGGTCGGGCTGGTCGCTGGCGTCGAACTGGTCAAGGACTGGCGGACGCGCGCGGCGTTCGATCTGCGCGAGCGCGCGGGCATCCGTGTGTGCGAGGCGATGGCGCGGCGGGGCGTGCTGACGCGGCCCGTCGGGAACGTGGTGGTGCTGATGCCGCCGTATTGCACGACACCCGCGCAGGCCCGGCGGATGGTGCGCGCGCTTTACGAGGCGGTGGCGGAAGTGTTGGAGAAGAAAGTGGGAAAGTGGGAAAGTGAGAAAGTGGGCAGGTGAGACTTGGCGCGCGTACGTTCATCTCGCTTTCCCACTTTCTCACCAGCCCGCTATCCCCGGCGAGTAGTCAGAGCCTCGTTACCTAGGCTGCTACGAATCAGGATCAGTGCCCGCCTTGATGTTCTTGGATGTATTCCTGTTTGAGGCCAAGTTTTTCCGGCGCGTGGAGCACGAGCATTTTCATGCGGATGTCGGCGGGAATATCTTTCGCGGTCAACTTGCTCACCACGATCATCAGCGTGATGGCCAGCGGCACGGCCCAGATGGCGGGCTGTTCGCAAAGGATGCGCAGGAGCGGATGCGCGGCCCAGAAGTCATTCAACGGCGCGAAGCCGGCGAAGACTTTGCCCATCGGCCCCTTGTCGCTCGCCAGATTGCTGAAGTTCGTCAGCGCGGCGGCCGCCAGCGCGCAGACGCCGCCCGCCAGCATCCCGATGGCGGCGCCTTTCATCGTCAGCCGACGCCACCACACAGCCATGAAGAGCAGCGGGAAATAGCTGGCCGCCGCGATGGCGAAGGCCTGCCCGACCATGAAGTTGATTTCCAGCGGTTCCACGAACGAGCCGAGCACCACGGCCACGCCGCCAATCAGCACCGCGCCGATCTTGAACATTCTCATGCGCTGCTCCGGCGTGGATTTGGGGCGGAGGATTCGGCCATAAACATCATGCGCCAGCGCGCCGGTCATCGACACGAGCAGTCCGCTGAAGGTGGACATGAACGCCGCGAACGCCCCGGCGCAGGTGATGCCGCTGAGGATGGAGCCGAGCGGCGCGTATTTTTCATTGAGCAGTACCGGCAGTTTCAACACCACCTGGTCCGTGCCCTTGATGCCGGCCAGTCCGGTGTAGAGGTCGGGCATCAAGTTTCTGCCCAGCACGCCGAAGACGGGCGGGAAGACGTAGAAGACGCCGATGAGAATCATCACCCACATGGTGGTGCGCTTGGCGGCAACGCCGTCGGGGTTGGTGTAGAAGCGCACGAGGATGTGCGGCAAACCCGCCGTGCCGCAGACGATCGCGATGATGAGCGAAAAGGTGTAGAGGAGCGAGTAGGGTTTCGACTCTTCCGGAGAAAGTTTTGCGGCCTTGGCGGCTTTGGTGGTGAGCGGGCCAAAGGGGTTGAGCCAGGTGGAGTCGGCGGGGGCTTTGTCGGGAACAGCCTTTCGATTCAAAATAGCTGGGTTGGTGTCGCGAACGAAGTTGAGTCCATTCGTCGTCATAACCGGCGAAGCTTTTCGCTCGTCCCATGCCGAATCTCCATTCACCCCGAGCTGTTTCCCATAATGCCCATACACCGCCAAGAGCACGAAAATAGGCACAGAGATGGCAAACATCTTGGCCCAGTATTGAAACGCCTGCACCAGCGTGATGCCTTTCATGCCGCCGAGCGCCACGTTGAGCGTGATGACCGCGCCCACAATCAGCACTCCCGCCCAATAGGGAAATCCCTTGATCGCCTCGCCGGCCGCACCGTGCGGCGCGAGAAATTCTAACCAGCCGCCGCGCAAGTCCACGTCTTGAAAAATGTAGGCCAGCGTCGTCCCCGCGCCCTTCATCTGCGGCATGGTGTAGAAGAATCCGATGAACAGCACGAACACCACGGCGATCTTGCGGAACAGCGGCGAGTCGAACCGGCCCTCGGCGAAATCAGGAATCGTGTAGGCTCCGAATCGCCGCAGCGGCCCCGCGATGAACAGCAGCAGAAACAAATATCCACACGCATAACAGACCGGATACCACAGCGCGTCATAGCCGCTGCTCATCACCATTCCCGCCACGCCCATGAAACTCGCGGCGCTGAGGTATTCGCCGGAGATGGCGCTGGCGTTCATGCCCACGCCCACGCTGCGGCCCGCGACGAAGAAGTCGCTGGCGGTCTTGGATTTCTTCGCCGTCCAGAAGCCCATGCAGACGGTGCCGGCGACCATGACGAAGGAGAAAACTAGAATGTAGGGATCGACGTTCATATTTTCACTTCCCCACTTTCTCACCAACGACTTCCTTCACCTCCGCCTCCTCCAGCGCGATGGAGCGTTTGATGAAGGCGTAGGCGATGATCCACACGAACGGAAAAAACAAGACGCCAAGGATCAGCCAGGTCAGCGTGAACCCCGCGACGCGCACGGCCATCGCTTCGGGGAAAAAGTAATTGGCCAGCGGCAGTCCCAGCAGCGTGATCAGAAAGGTGGAGGCGCAGGCGATGGAGAGTTTCAACTGGCGGCGCATCAGCGTGTGGAGAAACGCTTCGCTGTGAATGTCCATTTTTCCGGGCGATCCGCCCGCTGGTTCGTTGTGCATGGCGGTGATGTTGCCGCAAAGGCCGCGGCCGGGGCAATCCTTCAATGCTGGCCGGCCGGCATTTCGGACCGAAGCGCGACCCAGCCCAGATCGCCGCAACTCGGCCGGCGGGCAGTCGGCCCCTGGGAGCGCCGGCATCTTTGCCGGCGCGAGGCCGTGGGGCGAACACGAACCTGCCGGCAAGGATGCCGGCGCTCCCGGGGCTTCCGCCAACCGCCGTGTCCAGATGCGCCCCGGAAAACCCGTCCGGCCACTTTGAGATTGCCGCCGCCGCCGCCCGGATTATTCTCGCGGGCAGCCCGGCACGATTATGTATTTCGGCGTTGATT
>CANMZY010000360.1:0-4018 GCA_947502425.1 Verrucomicrobiales bacterium | reverse complement strand
CCGGAGCCAGGGTCAGGACGATCCGCCTACGGTCATTCCCGGTGTCCAGCTTCACTTCCTTCCACTCGCCGGTCTTGCGGTCCATCTTCTCGAGGCCTGTGACGTCTTTGCCAAACGACAGGGCCAGCTCGCGCGGCCGGTCGATCGCGTGATTGACTGGCATCAGATAGCGATTCTTTTTGTTATCGGCGAAGACGCTCACGAGACAGGAATCGCCGTGGGGTTGGACCCAGTATTCGGTGGGAGCTTTTTCGGCTCCGGGCGGCATGGGCCCGGTGTGATAGACGGCTTCGTTGCGCAGTTTCACGATGACGGGGCCGATCCATTTCAGGTCGAGGCTGGCGGCGGAGATGGCTTCGCCTGCGGGAGTGATCGTGGGCACCAGCTTGCCGTCTTCGAGGACCGGCTGTTCTTTTTCCTTCTTGTGGCCGACGAGCCACGGCGCCCAGAAATGGAAATCCGTCACCCCGTAGGCCACCGCGCAGAACAGCGACTGCCGAAGCTGCACCGGCGTGACACCGGAAGAAAGGCAACGCATCTGCGTGCTCCCGTATTTTTGCGCGAGGTCGCGCGATTCCTTTAGGTAAAAGAAATGCATATTGCCGTGCCGGAACCAGTGATAGTGATGACTGTCGATGGTCATCGGCTTGGTGGTCTCGGCGAATCTGGGGAGCTTTCCGTAGTCGGAGGTCTGGATGTAGAGGGCCGGATGGTTGGGATCCAACTCTTCCATCTTGCGCAGCATCTGGGCGAATCCCGCGTAATGTTTGGGCTCCGAATTGTCTCCGAGATAATAGGCGAGAACGGCCGGGTCGTCCTTGAGCCTAGCCAGATGCGGGAACGCCTCCGATCCGCCGAGCCGTACTTTCAGACCGTGCTTGCGGCAGACGTCGAGCTTGTCCATCCGCTCCTCGACAGCGGTGATTCCTTTGGCGACCAAGAATTCCGCCAGCGTGTCCCAGTGCTTCGGATCTTGCGGGAAATCTGCATACACGATGATCTCGATCCGGGTCGGCTTGTATTGCGGCTTCGGCGGGGAATTTTTTTGTGCGAGCGTGGATCCGCCCGCGAGCACCCCGGCGAAAAGGGCGACTACGAGAAATTTTCGGGTGCGCCCGGTGGAGTCCCGGCGGCGGGTCATGGGGAGGTTGGGGCTGATGAAGGAGTTCATGCGAGATTCACGTGGTCACTGGGCTGCGGTCTTTGGCAGTGCATCCAGCAGCACGGGGCCAGACTGCGGTTGTGCCGCCTTGTAATCCAGCCCGAGCAACGCCGCCGCCGTCGGGGCGATTTGATTCTGGGTCACGGTCGGCACGCCGGTTCTTTCACCGAGCGCTGGTGTGTCCGGCCCGATCGCGCCCATCCAGATGAAGCGCGATGCCGCGATGTTTTGTCCGTGGCTTTTCCACGAGATCTGGTTCGTGCCGCGTCCATGGTCGGTCACGACCAGGAGGGAGGTGTGGTCGCGCATTTCCGGATCGGCCTGCGCGGCGGCCCACAACTCGCCCACGGAGCGGTCGAAGAGCTGGATGCTTTGCAAGTAGCGGTCGTAACGACCCTCGTGCGCCCACTCGTCCGGTTCGCCGTGGCAGACATACATCACGCGCGGCTTCCGGTTCTTGAGATGCGCCAACGCGGCGGAGTGGATGAACGTGTCGTGAGTCATCATCGTGCCCCAGGTCGGCGTGTGGTCGGCGACAAGCTTTTCCAACTGCGCGAGATGCGGGTCGAGTTTCGGGTCGGACTTCTCGAAGCCGGTCCAGATGGGCAGGCGGCTGCGCTCGTAGTTGATGATGTAGGGAATCACATCCCAGTTGCCGAAGGCGGCGACGTGACCGGCGAAGGCGGGCCGGCCGTTCAGCCATTCGAGCACGGTCACGTTGGCGTTGAGCTTCTTCGCGTTGCTGTCAATGCGCGGGTCGGAGAAGCCGCAGAGAATCTCGCTGTAGCCGGGGTAGGAGAAGTTTCGGACGTTGGTGACGTGCGCCGTGCTGCCCTTGTGCTGGTTGCCGTAGAGTTGGCCTTGTTTCGCGATCGTGCCCCAGAAGAACGGCATCAACGCCTCGCGTCGCGCCTCTGGCGTGGCGCGCCAGAAGGCCTTGCGGAGGTCGTTGGTGTCCGTGACGCCGCCAAACGCCTTGCTGATGAGCGGTTCCTCCGCGCCGGTGAAGACCTCCTGCCAGCGCACGCCATCGGCCATCACGAGCAGGACGTGGCGGGTCTGCAACGCCGGGGCGGCGGCGGCGGACGGGGCGATGAAGGCAAGCAGTGCGGCGAGAACGCTGATACGAAGGCAGGCGGTGGAAACGGTTTGGCTTGTCCGGCGATTGGGCATTCGGCTGTGGCCGGGTGCGGATGAGAGCAGGGTGGTCGGTGTTCGACGGATCGGGGTCATGGGCAGTGATCTTACGGCGACGCGGGAGATTGGCGAGAAGGATATCAGCAGTGGAAAACTAAGATTCAAGTCTGCCAACACCCGGGGCTGACGCTTTTTCGTTCAAGCGAATGACCCGGGCGCCCTCTTCGATCAGGCCCAGTGCCGCGTTTACATCCGTTGGCGAGCGCACCCAGAAGCTGATCCAGGCCGACGGGCCGAAGACGTGATGTGGTGCCGCGCGCCCCGTTGCGGCGAGGGCGGCCGCCCGCTCCCTGGTGAGATGGACGTCGAGGAGACCGTTGCCATGCAGGTGCGCGAACTCCACGCCATCATGGGCAAAGCCGATTCCGCCGAACCGGTGCAGGCAGGGAGCCACGCCCGGCAACTCGAATGCGGCCGACTCCAGCGCCTCGATCGCACGAAGCCGCGGCCGGTTCACCAGAGCAGTCCACGCCAAGAGCAGCGCGTCGAAAAACTGGGGCGCGAGCGGCACATGGGCGAGCCAGCGCAGACGGTGGACGACAAAGTGAAACATGTCATGAACCCCGCTCGGCGAGCCGTTTGACGTTGTTCATCACGCGCAGGTGGACGGCCCGAAAGATGTCGTGGGTCCACCAGTCGAAATACCACGCGGGCCGGACCTGGAGCGCATACCACGTGGTGCCGATGAGCGTCGTGCTGCCGTCGCCATTGTCGCGCAACTCGAATTGCCCGCGGTAGGCGTCGAGGTGGCCGATCAACTCCGGGTCCGGCGGGCTTTTGACAATGTCAAAAGCCAGCCGCTGCCCGGGCACGAACTCCGCCACCTTTTCTTCGAAGACCGCGCCGCCACTGAAACGGCAGGCCCGGCTGGCGCCGACGAAATTCCCGCCGTTGGTCGTCATGGTTGGATATGGCAGCCCGGCGCGAAAGAGCCAGTAATCTGGCGGGTCGGGGATTTCGTCGAAGGCGAGCACGTGCGGCCAGACGCGCGACGGCGGTGCGTTGATGCGAATTTCATCGGTGACGGCCCCCCGGTGCGGTCCGCGCAGACCAGGCTCGACGAGAGCCAGCAGGGCAAGGGGCGCGAAACAGAGCACCAGGTTGTTGCTCTTTCGACGGAAGACGAGACGACCAACCAAGGCTCCGGCCATCACGCCGACCAGAAGTATGGGTGAAAGAATGACGAGGCAGATGATCCCTTCACCAAGAAAAATCCCTGCGCTGACAAGGCCGATCGCGGTGCAGGTGGCCGAATGCGCCAGGGTCATCCCAATTCCAAGATGGAGCGGCCGCCAGACGAACGCGGCGACAAACCCGATGATGACAGGCACGAGCAGCAAGCTCGGAAGGGCGACGAATTTCCCCAGCCATCCCGACGGCGCCTCTTTAGAAAACAGGAGGAATGCCCCGAGCAGGCAGGGCAAGATGCCGATGGCATTTCCCGCCAGCATCCCGATGAACAGCCGTATCACTCTCCGCGAAGACCCGGAGGGGTTCGACTCTGGTGATGCGGCGGAGTCGGGCGACGAAGGTGGTGGATTCATATTCATCGGGGAGACTTTTAGCCGCGCAATTTTTGCTGTCAACCGAGCTCCGCATTGGATTTCACCAGGAATGAGTCTTTTCCCCCAAGCCCTTAACTCCAGACCAGAACAATAT
>CANMZY010000359.1:0-4037 GCA_947502425.1 Verrucomicrobiales bacterium | reverse complement strand
CATGGGCAATCCACGGGCCAGGGCGCGGCGCGCGATCCAACGCCACGGCGTGATGCCCCGGGCCAGGGCCAGCCGCAGCGTGCCGGATTCGCGGTCACCGGCCATGAGGTCATAGACCAGCGCGAGGAGGAACAGCGGGTAAAGCCACACGAGCACGAACGCGAGGTCGAAGCGACCGGCCATCAGATGCGACGGGTTCTCCAACTCGGAGCGGGTGTCGGCGGGCGCGGCGAGTTTCCAGAGGACGACGGTTTCGTGGCCGGGCGACAGGTCGGACTGGCCCGTGGCCAGCAACGGCAGCGGCGCGGGCGGCAACACCGCCGTCGTGCCGCGCCCGGCGATGGCTTTCGGGTCCACCGATTGTTGAGCGAGATGATTGCGGAGTTGGGTCTGGAACTGCGTGTCCTCATCCGTGAGCGCGGTGACGACCTCACGATGCCGCTGGGCCAGGCCGGAGCCGTTCCAGAGGCCGTAGGCGAGAGCGGCGGCGAAAAGGCTGAGCAGCACCCACGCGGCGCGTTCGCGTACCAGCAGCCGGAGTTCGAGGTTGAAGAGATGGGAGGTCATGTCGTCAATTCGGTTTCAGTCTTGGCGCGACGAGGAGCAACGCGGCCCACGCTCCCACGGCCCACAGTCCCAGCACGACCAGTCCCGGCGTGGCGGCGCGCAACGCGTGGGCGGATGGCGGCGGGTCGTAGCGGAAGGCGGGCAACTTTTCCCAGAACGCTCGGCCCACCACGCCGCCGTGGTGTCCGGCGGCCATCGGGGTGTTCATCATCTCCTCGTTGAGCACGCGCACGAAGTTGCGGCGATGCTGCTCGGCGGCGACGGAGAAATGGCGGTGATGCGTGAAGTCCGTCCCGGCGAGCGCCATCGAGGCGGAACGCAGACCAAGCAACGGCGCGGCCAGTCCCGCCCACGTCACCAAACGGTCCTGTGATTCGAGCCGGTCCCAGAGCCGTCCGTAGTGAACGTCGAAGACCTCGCCCGCGAGACGTTCGCTCTCCAGCATGACCAGGCCGTTGAAGTTGAACGGCAGTTCCTCGATGCGCGTCTTGCCGTGTTTCGCCAGCGTGCGCCGGGCGAATTCCTGGAGCTGCTGCTGGCGCGGACTGTGGCCGTCGAGTCCCTCCTGCACCGCCTTGTGCATGGCGGTTTCAAACTCGGCCAGCTTCGGCGTGGGGAGAAAGCGTTGCGCGAGGTCCGCGCCGAGGCGCGGGGCGAGCACGGCGTTGGCGGCCCAGCAGAGAAGAAGCATGGCCAGCGCGGTGCGGGCGGTGGAGGCGACCGCCGAGACCGCGAGGCACACGGCGAGAATGGCCGCGAGATAAAGGGCATACGCTCCGCCCAGCCACGCGAAGCGAAGCCAGCCGCCGCCCACGTCGCCGCCCGGAAGTTGCGCCAGCGCCACGGCTCCGAACAACGCGACGGGCAGGAGCAGCGCCGCGAGCGCGGCGCCGAGGCCGAGGGCTTTGCCGAGCACGAGGTCGCGCGGACGCACGCCGAGACTCAGAACTTGGCGCAGCGTGCCGCGTTCGCGTTCGCCGGCCAGCGCGCCGAAGGTGAGCAGCACGATGAGCAGCGGCGCGAGCAGTTGCAGCCCGGTGGCGGCGGTCAACTCGCCGAAGCGCCGCATCGCGGTGGCGTCCTGCGCGGGCAGGAACGCAGCCTGATTCTGCCGGTGCGCTTCGAGGAAGACGGTCGTGCCGACGAAGGGTTCGAGGCCGCGGTCGAAGACGGCCAGCGGCGCGAGCGGCTTGAAGACATACACGCCGTAATGGCCGGCCGAATGGGAATTTTTCTCGCCCTGGTTGAGCCAGTTCTCCCGCTCCAGGGTCGCGGCGGCGGTGCGTTCGGCGCGGGTGCGCTCGACTTGTTGCCACGCGAGCAGCAGCGAGACGCCGAGCAGCGCGACGACCACGACGGCGGCGATGCGGAAGCGTCCGTCGCGCCAGGCGTCGAGGAATTCCTTGCGGGCGATGGCGAGAATCATGCGCGGAGGTGTTTCAAGTAGAGCTTTTCCAAATCGACGTGCTTGATGTCGTTGGTGGCGTAGTCGCCGGCCAGTTTTCCATCGAGCAGGATGCCGATGCGCGTGGCGTCTTCACGCGCGCGGAACAAATCGTGCGTGGCCATCAGGATGGCGACACCATCCCCGGCGAGTTTACGCAGGAGCATTGAGAACTCGTGCGACGCGGCGGGGTCGAGGCCGGAGGTGGGTTCATCGAGCAGCAGGGCCTTGGCTTCCGTGGCAAGCGCGAGGGCGATGCCGACTTTCTGGCGCATGCCCTTCGAGTAAGTGCCGACGCGGCGGTCGGCGGCTTCGGCGGGCAGCCCGGCGCGTTTGAGCAGCGCGAGCAATTCCTCGCGCGTGTGCCGCCGACCACCGAGCGTGCTGAAGTAGTCGAGATTTTCCACGCCGGTGAAGCGCGGGTAAAGCATGACCTGCTCGGGGATGTAGGCGAGGTGCCGCCGCGCCGCGATGGGGTCGGCGGCGACGCTCGCGCCGTTGACGCGCGCCTCGCCCGCGTCGGGCGTGAGGAAGCCGAGGAGGAGATTGATGGTCGTCGTCTTGCCCGCGCCGTTGGGGCCGAGCAGCGCGAAGACTTCGCCCGGCTTGATGGCCAGGTTCAGTTCATTGACGGCGACGTGGCCGTTGAAGCGTTTGGTGAGTTTAAGCGTTTCGAGCATGATGGTTGAGGAGTGATATGCGAAGTGACCGGAGAACTCAATCACGTCGTCGTCCGCCCGTCAGCAGCGGCAGCAGATGCCAGAGGAAATAAATCAGCGACGAGATGAACGCGGCCACATACGTCCAGGCGGCGGCGTTCAACACCTGGTTCACGGCGGCGGCTTCGGGGCCGCGCTGGATGAAGCCCATGTTCGCCAGCACGAGTTTGGCGCGGCGCGAGGCGTCGAACTCCACCGGCAGGGTGATGAGGTTAAACGCCATCAGAATGCCCCACGCCACGGCCATGATGAGCAGGCTGGTTTCGCCCGTAAGGTGTCCGGTGAACATGCCCAGCAGCGGAATCCACATCACGAGCTGGCTGGCGAAGCTGGTGATTCCCACCGCCGCCATGCGCATCTCCAGCGGCGCGTAAGCCTGCTTATGTTGAATGGCGTGACCACATTCGTGCGCCGCCACGCCCAGCGCCGCCGCCGAGGTGCCGTGGTAATTGGCCGAGGAGAGCACGAGGCGCTTGTGCTTCGGGTCGTAGTGGTCTCCGAGCAGTTCCTCGTGTTCGTAAATGCTGACATTGGTGATGCCGGCCTGGCGCAGAATGGCCTGCGCCGCTTCCGCCCCGGTGTAGCCGGATTGGACGGGCGTGCGGCTGTGCCGGGTGTAGGCGCGCTTGACGTGCCATTGGGCCAGGAGGCCGATGGCGAGAGTGAGGAGGAAGAGGATGAGGATCATGCTTCAGGAAGAGGTGTCAGCCGGTTTCCCGGCCTCAGTGGGTTTGCGAGCCTTCAACAAACCCAGCAGCATCAGCGCGGAACCCGCCAGCATCGTTGTAATCAAAACTGCGGCAAAAAGTTTCTCCGACTTGCCACCGAGCACCGCCAGCCAGCCCACGCTCGCCCGCCACGCGAAGACCACCGCCAGCAGACCGGTGGTCACGATGGCCGCCGGTCGGCTCCACCGGACGCCGCGCGCTCCGAGCACACCCCACAAAATCGAGAGCGCGCCGAAGGTGCCGCCGGACATCAGCGCCGTCTTCGCTTTTTCCGGGTTCGACAAGTAGCCGAGCAGCCCCATGACGATGAGGAACATTCCGTAAAAAATCAGGTAGCCCGCCGTTTTCATGTTCATGGCGCGAGAATAGCGGCGTCATCACCCTTAGCCCATTACGACTTTTGGAATGGACGCTTAGGTTAAAGCGAATACCCTGTCCGCGTGGAATTCTTGAATTACCATCATCTGCGTTACTTCTGGGTGGTCGCCAAAGAGGGCGGCTTGCGGAAGGCGGCGGACAAACTGCACGTCTCCCAGCCCACCATCAGCGCGCAGATCGCGGCCCTGGAAGGCGTGCTGA
>CANMZY010000358.1:0-4043 GCA_947502425.1 Verrucomicrobiales bacterium | reverse complement strand
TCGATTTTCGATTTGTTTTTACCGGCGACCTCGGCTAATTTCACCCCATGCAAATAAACAAATCAATGCGGGCCGGGTTTACGCTGGTGGAAATCATGATCGTGGTCGCCATCATCGGCCTGCTTGCCGCCATCGCCATTCCCAACCTCGTCAAAGCCCGCACCGCTTCCCAGCGCGCCGCCTGCATCTCCAATCTCCGCGCCATCGACGGCTCCAAAACCACCTGGGCCTTGGAAGAGCGCAAAAGCAGCAGCGACGTGCCCTCGGACGCCGACATGTTCGGGTCAGCCAAATACATCAAGGACAAGCCCGTCTGCCCCGCCAGCGGCTCCTACACCCTGAACGCCGTGGATGCCAAGCCGACCTGCACCGTGGCCGACCATACCTACTGATCTGGCCGGAAAAATTTTCGCGCGCGGCTTGAGGAACACAATTCTTCAAGCCGTTTTGTTTTGTCCGGATGGGGCGTCGCTTTTTCCCCGCAACCATTTCTCTTCCGCCTTGTTTCCTTTTCCAGCGGCCGGCCGAAGGCAATTCGTGAACGACCCTCCAGCCAAACCCGCCTTCGGATCGTTCACGCCGCGCAGCGAAAGGCCGTTATGAAAACAAAAACCTCCCACCAGTCCGGGTTCACCCTCGTAGAAATCATGATCGTCGTCGCCATCATCGGTTTGCTGGCGTCCATCGCCATCCCCGGCTTCATCAAGGCGCAGAACACCGCCAAACGCCAGACCTGTCTTGCCAATTTGCACGCCATCGAAGGGGCCAAGACGACCTGGGCGCTGGAGCAAAAAATTGGGACAAGCACCGCGCCGTCGGACACGGATCTGTTTGGCCCCGCGAACTACATCCGGGAGAAACCGCCTGTCCCGCCAGCGGTAACTACGACCTGAAGGCGGTTGATGCCCGTCCCACCTGCACCGTGCCGTCCCACACTTTCTAATCTAGCGTTACCCTTCCTTCAGCCGCCGGCTTCGCATCCAATACAACCCACAGCCGAGCAGCGTGGCGAGGGACAGGCCCGCGCCGGCCTTGAAATTCGAGTCGCGATAAACAATCCGCACCGTGTGCCGGCCCGACGGAACCTCCAGCGCCTGGAAGGCGTGGTTCGCCCGCCACAACGTGACCGGCCGGCCGTCCACCGTCGCCTCCCACGCGGGGTAAAATGATTGCGCGATGACGAGCAGCCCCGGCTGGGCCGCTTCCACTTCCGCCTCGAGACGCTGGGCGCTGACGGTGTTCGTGATGATTTCGAGGTGCGTCGCGCCGGTCACGGAGATGAAATCCCGAGCGGCTTCGGGCAGGTAAACCATTTCCCGCGGCTTGAAATCGGCGGCGAGCAGCGCTTGGAAAACATTCGTGCTGTCCGCGAAGACCGGCCTCTGTCCGCCGGTGAGCAGCGGCAGGAAGGCCGGGCGCGGCGACCACTCGATCACGCTGTTCGACGCGGTGACCTGGGACACGCCGAGAAAATCCATCAGACCCGCGGGCGGCTGGTTGGTCGCCGCATAGAGCAATGTCTCGATCTGCTTTTGCTCGCGCACCTGCAGCGTGGAGGAGCCGTTCACCTTGGGCGCGTCGTCCAGCAGGTTCAGGTTAGACCAGAGCGCCAGCCGCTTGCCGATCCAGTTGGCCTGCGCCTCCGCGACCGTGCTGTTGAGCAGGGCGTTTTCCGCCTGCGGACTGATCATCACGCGGCCCTCGCCGAATTTTGGCGGCGCGGTGCCGGCCTCCTGCTGCAAGAAATGAGGCTTGAACAATGCAGCGGGCAGGACGGGATTTTGGGCGGGCGAGTGGAGCCAGATCGCGCCGGCGATGGTCACGAGCATCAACCCGCCCAGCGCCCCGCGGCCGAGGGTGTCCGAGTTGGGGAGAAGTTTTTCCCCGCAGCAGACCACCGGGAGCAGCGCCAGCACCAGCACCAGGGCGGCGGCCTGCACGGCGGCGTTGGTGAAAGTCGCGCTCCAATCGTCGAATTGAAAACGATGCCCATGCGCGAACCAGACGATCGCGGCCATCGCGCCAAGGGTGGCCAGCCCGAGGAGCAGCGCCGGCCGCCATTGAATTTTGTTTTTTGAAGCTTCGCAGTATTGCTGCACCGCCGCCGCCGCGAGCAGCGGGATGATGAAGGCCGCCAGCGTCATGAACTTGACCGGATAGCGCGCCAGCTCGAGCAGCGGGAAAACTTTTCGGAACCATGCGTAAATAAAAGTCTGGTCGCCCATTGCCATGATCAGGCTGAACAACAACAACGCGCCGAGCACCCGGCCGCGCCCGGACGACGGGAGAAAGACGCCCCACCCGGCCAGCGCCAGCACGCCCGCGCCGGGATAATAGGAGGTCATGAACTGCTGCCCGTACTGGAAGAACTGTCCCTGCGGCGTGCGGAAGCAGTGAAAGAGCGGCACGAGCAGATTGCCCCAGCCGCCGAGCGGCATCGCCCATTTCGCGGTGGCGAAAGACTTGTCCCGCTGCGAGGCCGCGAGCAGATCGAAGAACGGCATCAGTTGCGCCGCCATCAGGCCGGCGGCCAGCAGCACCACCACCGCCGTCCGCCGTGCCATCGCTGCGCGCGCCGCGCCGGTCCGGGCCATTTCCAGCAGCCAGAGCGCGCCGATCAAAATCCACGTCAGCAGCACGATCTCCGGCGCGCCTGACAACATTTGCAGCGCGGCGACGAGCGCGGCTAGCACGATGCGCCGTCCGCCCTCGCGCCACGCGCGCTCGGCGAGCAGCACCACGAACGGCATCCAGCCCAGGGCCACGAGATAGTTCGGCCAGATCAGGCTGGAGAACATGACGCCGTTGAAGACGTAGGCCACGCCCGCCACGCTGGCCGCGAAGTTGTGGCCCGTCCACCGGCGCGCGAGAAAATACATGCCCATCCCGGCGAGCAGCAGATGGGCGAAGCAGAACAAACTCAGCGACCACGGCAGCGGCAACGCGAGATAAATGATCGAGAAGGGATAGAGCGTCATCGTCCCCCATTGCGCCATGAAGGGCGCGCCGCAGTTGCTCAAAGGATTCCACAGCGGCAGCTCGCCGTTCCAAAAACTCTGGTGATGGAAATAAACGAACGGATAGCCGAGCACGCCGTAGTCCCGGAAAAAAAACGAGTGCGAGCCGAGCAGCACCTGGGGAAACGCGACACAGAGCAGGAGCGCAAGCAGGACGCCGAAACGCAGCGGCGTGAACCACTCCAGATGCGTGCGTCCGGAGGCGTTTCCGTTTTCTGATTTCATGCGCGTGAGGTAAGCCGGAGGCGCACGGTGAAGCCACTCATTTTACAGGCGGGCTTGCAGCTCGTGGTTCAGCACGGACAGGCCATAGACCGCCGCCGTCTCGCTGCGCAGCACCAGCCGGCCCAGCGTCACCGGGCGCGCGCCCGCCGCCTGTGCCGCCTCGATTTCAGCGCGGGTGAAATCGCCTTCCGGCCCGACCCAGAGCGCGAGCGATTTCGGAAGACATCCGTGCGCCGCGAAATATTCCTCGAAATAAACACGCGGCTGCCGGCGCTTTTCCTCCAGCGAACCGATCAGCGCGAGATCAAACTTTTCCCCGCGCGCCAGGAAGGCCGCCGGCGTCAGCGGCGCTTCCACCTGCGGCAGCCAGGCCGAGCCGCATTGCTTGATCGCCTCGAGGGCGGTGCCGCGCCATTTTTCCGCCTTGGCCTGCGCATCGTCGGCGTCAAGCTGCGTGGTCACGCGTTCGGAGAGCAGCGGCACGATCCGGTGTGCGCCAAGTTCCGTGGCCTTCTGAATGATGCTCTCGATGATTTTCCCCTTGGGCACCGCCTGGAGCAGCGTGATCTGCCAGGGCAGGGGAGGCGTGAACTTTTTCTCCACCACCTCCAGCACGACCGTGTCCTTGCCGGACTCCCGCACGTCGCAAAAATATTCGTGGCCTGCGCCATCCAGGACGGTGACCCGCTCGCCGCGCCCGAGGCGCAGGACGTGCCGCGCGTGATGCGCCTCGGTGTCGCGCAGCACGAGCCGGAGTTCGCGACATTTTTCGGGCGGTAGATAGAAACGGTGCATGACGGA
>CANMZY010000357.1:0-4048 GCA_947502425.1 Verrucomicrobiales bacterium | reverse complement strand
GATGTGCAGCCGACGAACGAGAAACTGCGTGACCGCGCCGTCCGCATCGTGCAGCAACTTACCGGCGCCGCCCGCGTCCGCGCCGAAAATGCGCTGGAGCAGAACGGTTGGGTGGTCAAGCAAGCGCTCGCCGTTCTCAAGCAAAGCCCCCCCGCTCCTCAGCCCTCCCCAAAATCTCGCGTCCGTCCGACGATTCAGAAATAATCATCCCATGCACCTGACCACCCTCGACTGGCTGATCGCCCTCTTCTGCCTGGCCATTTGTTTCGTGCCCGCGCTGTTTCTGGCGAAGCGCTCCGGCAAAAGCACCACGGAATTCTTCGCCTCCGGCCGCTCGGTGCCGTGGTGGCTGGCCGGCCTCTCGATGGTCGCCACCACCTTCAGCAGCGACACGCCCAACTGGGTGACGCAGCAGGTGCGGCAGTACGGCGTGGCGGGCAACTGGCAATGGTGGGCCATGGTGCTGACCGGCGTGGCCACCGTCTTTTTCTTCGCCCGGCTCTGGCGGCGCTCGGGCGTGATGACCGATCTGGAATTTTACGAGATCCGCTACTCCGGCAAGGCCGCCTCGGTGGTGCGCGGTTTTCGCGCGGTCTATCTCGGCCTGTTCTTCAACTGCTTCATCATGGGCATGGTCACGCTGGCCGGATGCAAGATTGCCAACATCCTCTTCGGCATGCCGCCCTGGCAGACGATCGTGATCTGCGGCCTGCTCAACGTCGCCTTCGCCGCGCACTCGGGCCTGTGGGGCGTGCTCGTCATCGACATGATCCAGTTCTTCATCAAGATGACCGCGGTGATCGCGGCGGCCTACTTCAGTTTGAAAGCCGTGGCCGTGAAGACCGGAGTCGGGAGGGCGCCTGGGCGGGCTTACAGAAACTGGTGGATGTCCTCGGCGCGCAACAGCTCAACTTCAAGGCCGGCGCCCAGCCCGTCATGTCGGCCATCGACGGGAAAGGCCAGCCCATTCTCGATCTCCTGCCGAACTTCTCGATGAGCGAGCTGGCGCTGATGATTTTCATCCTGCCCATCGCGATCAGCTGGTGGGCCAACTGGTATCCCGGCGCGGAGCCGGGCGGCGGCAGTTACATCGCCCAACGCATGCTGGCCTCGAAGTCGGAGAAAGATTCGCTGGCCAGCACCCTCTTCTTCAACTTCGCGCATTACGTCCTGCGCCCCTGGCCGTGGATTCTCACCGCCCTCTGCTCGATCATCATCTTTCCCGAGTTGAAAGACATCCAGGCGGCGTTCCCCGGCGCGGACCCGGCCTTGATCGGCCATGACAGCGCGTTCCCCGCCATGCTGAAATTTCTGCCCGTCGGCTTTGTCGGCCTGATGCTGGGCGGCCTGATCTCGGCCAACTCCTCGACCATCCTCACGCATCTGAACTGGGGATCGTCCTATCTGGTGCATGATTTTTACCGGCGGTTCATTTCGCCCAGCGCCACGGAAAAGCACTACGTGACGGTCGGCCGGCTCTGCACCGTCGGCCTCTACATCGTGGCGGCGTTGATCAGCCTCGTCCTGGACTCGGCGCAGGAGGGCTTTGAAATTCTCGTTTCCATCGGCGCCGGCACCGGCCTCCTCTATCTGCTGCGCTGGTTCTGGTGGCGGATCAACGCCTGGTGCGAAGTGGTGGCCATGATCAGCTCCTTCACCATTTCGATGGTCTTTTTCATCATGAAAAAGAAATACGGGTACGAGCTGCCCTTCGCCCACACCGTCCTTTACACGGTCGGGTTCACCACGCTCTGCTGGTTCGTCACCGCCTTCGTGAGTTCGCCCACGAGCAAGGAGCGGCTGATCGCCTTTTACCGGAAGGTGCATCCCGCCGGCTCGGGCTGGAAGAGCATCCGCGAGGAGGCCGGCGTGACCGAGGCCGAGGCGGCGCGGCATGGCGACCACATGGGCATGGCCACGCTCGGCTGGATTTCCGGCTGCCTGACGATCTGGTCCTCGCTCTTCGCCATTGGCAATTTCCTCTACGGCCGGATGCCCGCCGCGTGGCTGATGACCGGCGTGTTTGCGATCAACTGTTTCATCCTCGTCAAAGTGTTTCGCAGTCTCTGGCGGGAACCGGCCCGGCCTGATACCTGATCCCAGTGAAGCTCGGTAAATTCCGCCCTCCCTCTGAACCGGAAGAAACTTCCGGCATTCAACATCGAACATCCAAGTCGCCTCTTTCGGGCCGACAATGGTTGTTAGATGTTTCCCCGGTTCAGGGGGAGGGGAACGGCGTGTTCAGTTCCAATGAATCAACCGAACTTCACAGGGAATTGATTTAGGCCGCGTGGCCGGGGCGGCACGGCCCATCCTTGAACTTTGCCGGCCACCCCCTAAACTCCGCCCATGAATTCCGCCATCATTGTCGCCGCCGGCCGGGGCACCCGCATGGGTCCGGACATCGACAAGCTTTTCCTCGAGGTCGCCGGCCAGCCGGTCATCGCGCACACCTGGCGGCGTTTCGACACGGCGGCGGGCCTTGACGAAATCATTCTCGTCGTCCGCGACGGGCTGCAGCCAGCGTTCATCGAACTGGCGGAGAAATTTCAATTCAAAAAAACATTCCGGCTCGTCGCGGGCGGCGCGGAGCGGCAGGACTCCGTCTTGCACGGCTTGCAGGCACTGGCATCGGGCGTGGAGTTGGTGGCCATTCACGACGGCGCGCGGCCCTGCGTCAGCCACGAGCTGATCGCCGCCACCCTGGCGGCCGCGCGGGAAACAGGCGCCGCCGTCGCCGCGCAGCGCGTGACCGACACGATTAAGGAATCCGGCGACGGCCTCTCCATCACGCGGCATCTGGACCGCTCGCGCCTCTGGGCCGTGCAGACGCCGCAAAGTTTCCGCGTCGCGGTGATCCGCCGCGCCATCGCCGCGGCCAAAGAAAAGGGACTGTCGCTGACGGACGACACCGCGGCCTGCGAACTGATCGGGCAGCCCGTGCGGCTGGTGGCGGGCGCACAGCCGAATCCGAAGGTGACGCTGCCGGCGGATCTGCCATACATCGAACTGCTGCTGCGCGGGCATTCCAATACGTAGCAGCCGATGTAAGGAGGCTCTGAACTCAAAAAAATTCGCGAACAAAAGAATGAGCCTCGTTACCTCGCCTGCTCGGGAAATGAGAGTTTTGGAGTTGTCAGACCATCGCAACCATTCTCACAAATCCGTCCTCCATCAGCGCCGCGTTGAAATCGAGAGTGTCGCGCCGCAGACAAATCTCCACGTCCGGCGCGAGGCCAGGATTCGCCAGCAGACGCCGTCCGTTGCTTGAAAACTCCATCGCCTTCCGCAAATTATTCTGCGCGGTGCGAAATGTCTGGCGCGCGAGGTGGATCGAATCCGCCGTCTGCGCCGCAGTGAACATCGGCTCCAGCAAAACGCCCAGCGCTCCGGTGGCCAATGTGTCCTCGTAGGCCGCCTGTTCGCCCGTGCCGCTGCAAATCAGGATCAAATTGCGCGGACGCCGCCGCTCGATCCAACTGGCGACGGCGCGCAGGTTGGGGAAGGAGCCGAGCAGGACGGTTTGTGCATGGGCGCAGGCGCGCAAGGCCCGCGTGCCGTTGCTGGTGGTCATGGCAATGGTGCGGCTCGCAACTTTTTCACGCGTGAACTCGCGTGGTGAATTTCCAAGATCAAAATCGACCGAGCCGGTCTGCGCCGCACGGATGCGCAGTCCTTCGCGTTCGCCCGCGAGCAAAATGTCCGGCTGCCGCGCCCGCCAAGCCAGCGCCTCCTCAATCTCCACTACCGGGACGATGCCCGCCGCACCGTTGCCCAGCGCGGTCAGCATTGTGCTGGTGGCGCGCAGCACGTCGAAGACGACGCAGGTGGTGTCGCTGAGATCGCGCCCTGGCAGGACGGCGAATTCGGCGGGCGTAAACACAATTTCGATCATGGTCGTTGGTTGGAGAATCGAAAGCCAACGCGCAATTGGCAACTCTCAACTCAAGCCGCGTCGTCCGCCGGGCAAATCTTGACACCGTTCACGAAATTGAACCTGCGCCCCTTTCGGAACGCCGACTGAAGTCGGCATTCCGGGGGGGGGGGG
>CANMZY010000356.1:0-4049 GCA_947502425.1 Verrucomicrobiales bacterium | reverse complement strand
AACGTTTTAGAGGGCAACGAGCGCGTCCGCACCGCCGCCTTCCCCCCGGCCGGGGGGAAGGCGGCCCCATCTTCCTGTTTGGCTTTCAGCCAAACAAGGAAGATGAAAACAGACATACAAGAGGGAGCAGTTGCGGACGCCGGTTCACAACTGGACGCGCCGAGAAGTCTGGCCGCCTTTGCTCCATCTCGTGGGAAATCGAGAGTGTGTGGCGAAGTCAAAAAGAGCTGACGGCCATTCTCCCCGGGGGAGAGGGCTGAGGTGAGGGCGGGCCTCTTTCTGCCGGCAGTTGCCACCCCGCCAACTCCAGCGAAAACGTGCTCGGCGGCTGAAAAATATTTTTCCCGCCCAGAGCTGTATTTCCATTGCGCGCGCGTTCGCCCGCTGTAGCTTCACGGAAATTCAGCGGCCGTTTCACTGCCGGAATACGGCCGCCGATAACAAACTGATGACGACCGGGCCGAAAATTGAAGCCATCAAAACAGCGGAACTGCTGGGCGACCCGCATCCGCTGCTCGAACAGCTCGGCCCGGCGGACGGGCTGGCCACGTTCGACGCGGCTCCGGCGGCACTGCAGTTCGCGCGCGTCCGCGATCTGCCCTTGCTCCAGTCCTTCCTCCGCGTTTATCAAAACGAAATTCTTCTCCCGCTCGAATGGCCGGCGATCCTGCACGCCCACGCCCACGCCGCGCGGTTTGAGCTGCGCGAACTGGTCGCGCTGGACGGACGGCTGGCGGGCGAGCCGGCGCTGCGGGATTTTGCAGCGGCCAGTTGCCGGGTCGGTCAGCGGCAGTTGAGCCGGCTGCGTCCGTTGCGCGACGAGCGTTTCATTCAGCGCTATCTGAAGGCCATCGCGGACGGCGACGCGCGCGGCTGGCACACGCTGGTTTATGGAATTTCGCTGGCGGTCTATTCACTGCCGTTGCGCCAGGGGCTGTTGAGCTACGCGCAGCGCACGCTGGGCGGGTTCATCGAAAACGCGGCGGGGCCGTTGCGGCTGACCGAGGCGGGCGTGGAAGAATTGCACGCGGAAGTTTGCGCCGTTCTGCCCGCCGCAATGGAGCGGTTGCTGGTTCCGGCTGGCGGCCCCACGCTCGGCATCGTTTGAGGCTGTCAAAAAATATTCTGTGAGGTGCAACCTGACACTGTTCTTCCGCAGCCAGCTCAAGGGTTTGGAGTTCCCCGTTTACGCGGTTCGGCGCCCGAACCGCCTGAAGGCAGAACTCCAAACAAGAACCGTGTCCAGATGCGCCTAATTTCACATTGCGCCGATTTTTCTCTCGCCGCCTCGCCCGCTCCGCAGTAAGGAAAAGCCTCCATGCCCACGAATCCGTTCTTCAACGCCGGTGACTGGACGGTCATTGTCGCCTATCTCGCGGGGATCATCGCGCTGGGCGTCTGGTTCGGGAAGGACCAGAAGAACACGCGCGATTATTTTCTCGGCAGCAAAAACATTCCGTGGTGGGGCATCGGCTTCTCGATCGTCGCGGCGGAGACGAGCGCGCTGACCATCATCGGCGTGCCGGCCATCGCCTACGGCGGGAACATTCTTTTCATCCAGATGATCTTCGGCTACGTGATCGCGCGCGTCATTCTCGCGGTGGTGATGGTGCCGCATTACCTGAAGGGGGAAATTTACTCGCCGTATCAACTGCTCGAAACGCATCTCGGCGCCGGACCGCGCCAGCTCGCGGCGGCGTTCTTCCTGTTCCTCGAAACCCTGGCCGCCGGGGTGCGCGTGTATGTCGCGTGCATCCCCATCCGCCTGATGCTCGGCGAACAGGTGTGCAGCCTCGGCGGCGCGGTCCATCCCATTCTCGGGGCCATCCTGCTGTTTGTCGGCCTCTCGCTGCTTTACACCTACATCGGCGGCGTGAAGGCGGTGATCTGGACGGACGCGGTGCAGTTCGGACTATTCCTGGCCGGCGGGCTGTTCGCGCTGTTCTACATCCCGACGCTGATGGACGGCGGCTGGAGCGCGGCGCTGGCCAAGGCCGGCGAGGCCGGAAAGCTCCAGTGGTTGAACACGCAATTCACCTTCACCGCGCCGTTCAACATCTGGATGGGCGTGATCGGCGGCACGGTGATGGTGATGTCCACGCACGGCGCGGAGCAGCTCATCGTGCAGCGGGTGCTCGCCTGCCGGAACGTGACGGACGGGCGGAAGGCGCTCGCGTTGAGCGCGGTGTTGATCTTCCCGCTGTTCCTGATCTTCCTGCTCGTGGGCGTGATGCTGTGGGTCTTTTACCAGGGTCATCCGTTCCAAATTCCGCTGCCCGAGGCGCAGCCCGGCATCAAGTCGATCGACTTCATCTTCCCGATTTTCATGATGACCGAGGTGCCGCATGTGCTGAAAGGCTTCCTCATCGTGGCGATTCTTTCGGCGGCGATGTCGTCGATCAGCTCGGCCATGACGTCGCTCGCGTCCGTGTCCACGATGGACTTCGTGCGGCAGATGGTGAAAGGCCGGGACGAAGGCTGGTTCCTGCGGTTCAGCAAATACTCGACGGTCTTCTGGGCGGCGGTGCTGGTGTTCATCGCGTGGCTGGCGCGCGAAGTGGAATTCGTCCTGAACGCGGCGTTCTCGTTGCGCGGGCTGACGAGCGGCGCGCTGCTGGGCGGGCTGCTGCTCGCGCTGTTCCAACGGCAGGTCGGGGCGCGCGCCGTGATGGCGGGGATGACCGTGTCGCTGCTGGTGATGAACTTCATCTACTGGCCCGCGAAAATTCCCGCGACGAAGGAATGGTGGATGAAGACTTTCGGCGGCGAAGTCTTCTGGCCGTGGTTCACGCTGATCGGGACGGTGGTCACCATCGGGGTCGCGTGGGCGGTGCGCGCGGCTTTCGGACGCGGGACGCCGCCGGGGAAGTGACCGCCCCCGCGCCTTTTCCCGCCGACTTGGGGGTTGAGCACGCGCGCCGTTTGCGGCAGCGTGGCGCACCAACATGAATGAAACCTTGTCCGCCGCCGCCGCGTCGCTCGGCCTGGCGCATTATGCCCGGCACATCTTCCTCTGCGCCGACCAGACCGAGCTGAAATGCTGCGCGCGGGAGGAGGGCCTGCGGTCCTGGGATTTCCTCAAGCAGCGGCTGAAGGAGTTGAAGCTGTCCGGCCCGCATCCGCTGGTCCAGCGCACCAAGGCGAACTGCCTGCGCGTCTGCACCCACGGCCCCATCGCGGTCGTTTATCCCGGCGGCGTCTGGTACCACTCGTGTTCCCCCGCCGTTCTGGAGCGGATCATCCAGGAGCATCTGATCGGCGGGCGCGTGGTCGAGGAATTCGCCTTCGCGCGCCAGGCCGGGGCCGGGGCGTGAGGAGCGGCGGGGCGGGCTTCAACTGCGGGGTTCGGATTTAAGACTCCGAGATGCCGGATGCACGAGACTTCTCCCCGGCGGCCAGGGCGCGGAAGCCGGCGGCCAGTTGCCGCTTCGTCCTGCTCACCAGCACGACATTCCAAACCCAGTTGAACCCAATCCAGATCACGGCCATGGGCATCAAAGGATCTGGCCCAATCAACAAACCGGAAAATCCCAGGACGACAAAAACGAAAATTCCCACCCAGCCCGGCAGCATCACGCGGGCGAGCGTGACCAGCGTCGCCCGGTGATGCCGCGTCCCGCGCAGACCGGCCAGCATCCCCGCCCAGGCCAGCGCATAATCATCAACGGGAAACAAAATCAGGCCGCCAATAAACACGACCGTGAAAAAGTGATTAACCCCATGGTCCATGACCTTGTTCGCCAGCAGCAGCAACCCGATGCTCACCGCGCAGACCACGGTGAAGCGCAGGGCAAAACCGCGGGACAGCTCGCGGCGTTGCCCGGCAAGAATAATCGCCGGTGACAGCGGCGTGGAGAGCAGCAGTTCCAGCGCGCCGCTGGCGCGGTCCTCGCTGAAACGGCGCGTGGCCTCGATGGCCAGCGCGCATTTCCAATACAGATGCAGTACGTAGGCGGCGACGAAGGCGATGATGAAACAGGCTTCACCACGGGGGAGATTGAACGCCAGCAGTGTCGCCAGCAGCCAGATCAGGACGAGCAGCGCATAAC
>CANMZY010000355.1:0-4057 GCA_947502425.1 Verrucomicrobiales bacterium | reverse complement strand
ACGTCCGCGCCAATCCCGACAACGCCACGCAGCGCGCCATTTTCACCAGCGTCATCAACCCCATGACCAACGAGGCGAAGACCGGGTTGGAACTCCGCTTCGACAACCAGGTGCTCGAAGTCCGCCTCATCACCATTCCGCCCACGAACACGTTTCCGCTCGTATTCCTCGCCGCCCAGCCGCGCGACGGCGTGTTCACCGTGCGCCTGACCACGCCGGACGATCTGGCCGCCGACAACCAGGCGAGCATCATCAGCCTCCTGCCGCAGCCCGTGAAAGTTTTGCTGGTCACGCGCGGCAATCGCTTCCTCGAAAAGGCGCTGCGTGGCGCGCCCAACGTGCAGTTGACCACCGCCTCGCTCCTCGCCGATGCCGCGCCCGGCTACGATCTCGTGGTGCTCGACGACCTGACGCCGCTCGTCTGGCCCGCCGGCAACACCCTCGCCATTCATGTGAGCAACACGAACTGGTTCCCGGAAATTTCCCGCGTCGAAGCGCCGCCCATCGTTGATTGGCGCAACACCCATCCACTGCTGCGCTTCGTCAACTTCGACAACGTGCAGGTCGCCGAAAGTCTCGCCGTGAAATCGCCCGGCTGGGGTGTGTCGCTCGTGGACTCGCCGCAGACGCCGCTCCTCGTGGCCGGCGAGATCGACCGGCGGCGCGTCATCTGGATCGGATTCGATCCGCTGCAAAGCACCTGGCCGCTGCGCATCTCCTTCCCGATCTTCATCGCCAACGCCGTCGAGTGGCTCAACCCGTCCGGGGCCAACGCCAGCCAGTTCACGGTCAAGGCCGGCGAACCGTTCCGCCTGCGCCTCACCCAGCCGCCCGGCCCGACGGCCATCACCCGGCCCGACGGCACCGTCCGCGAAATTGTGCTCGAAACAAGTTCGCGCGAAATCCTGTTCGGTGACACCACCAGGAACGGCCTCTACCGCCTCAAGACTGGGACGAATGAAATCACTTTTTGCGTGAACCTGATGGACGCGGCGGAGAGCGACACCCGCCCGCGCGACGGTCTGCCCTTCGGCAAATACGGCAACGTGACCACCGCCACGGTCAAGCGCGCCAACCTGGAACTCTGGCGCTGGATCGCCGCCGCCGGCCTGCTCGTGCTGATGTTCGAGTGGTGGTGGTACCACAAACGGACGGCGTGACGTTTGGCCTTGTCAGAAGGTGGGGCGCGTCGCTCCGCGCGCGCCGTGACCCCCGAAAATCTATCATGTATCATGCACATCTTAACCGGGCGGCGGCGCGCGCGGAGCGACGCGCCCCACCTTTCTTGCCCTTTGGCATTTGGCCGACAACTCCCTGCAAATCCGTGGGAGCCATGATGACCATGAAGTTTTGGTGCTGGATCACCGCCGCCGTGTTGCTGCTCATCGGCTGCAACAACAAAAGGTCTTCCGTCGTCATCTACATCGCGCAGGACGCGGAATTCGCCGGGCCGATCTTGCGTGAATTTGAAAAGGAAACCGGCATCAAGACGCGCGCGGTCTTCGACAGCGAGGCTGTGAAGACGGTCGGCCTGGCCAACCGGCTGCTCGCGGAAAAAACCCACCCGCAGTGCGACGTGTTCTGGGGCAACGAGGAATTCCGCACCCGCCAGCTTGCCGCGCAAAACGTCTTCCGCGCCACGAACGGTTGGGCGGCGTTCGGCGCGCGGAGCCGGCGTGTCATCGTGAACACGAACGTGATGCGTGGTGCGTGGTCCGTGACCTCCCTCACACACCACGCCCCACGCCCCACGCCCCAACCCATCGCCCCCGCCAGTCTGCTGGAACTCACAAACGCCGCCTGGCGTGGCAAGGTCGCCCTCGCCTATCCGATGTTCGGCACCACCTCCGCCCACTTCCACGCGCTGCGCCAGTTGTGGGGCGACGACGCCTGGCAAAACTGGTGCCGCGCGCTCGCCGCCAATCAGCCGTTTCTCGTCGATGGCAACTCCGCCGTCGTGAAATTTGTCGCGCGCGGCGACGCCTGGATCGGCCTCACGGATTCGGACGACATCGCCGCCGGGCAGCGCGAAGGCGCGCCGGTCGCCGCGCTACCGCTCGCGGCGGAGAGTTTGCTGATCCCCAACACCGTCGCCGTCGTGCGCGGCGCGCCGCATCCCGAAGCCGCACAGCGCCTCTTCGATTACCTGCAAAGCCGCACGGTGGTGGAACGTCTCGTCAATGTGCAGGCGCTGGAAAATATCTCGAAAAAGGAAATCACTGCGCCGGTCTTGCGGCCGGATTGGGACGCCTTGATCCGCGATGCGGAATCCACCACCGCCCGGTTGAAGGAAATCTTCCTGCGATGAACTGGCCGCTGCTCCAGAACAGCCTGCTGGTCGCGGCGGCGACCACGGTATTCGCAGCAGTCCTCGGCGTGACTGCGGCGCTCGCCCTTGCCGGCTCCGGCAAATCCATCCGCCACGGCGCGCTCGCGCTGGCCGCCGTGGCGCTGGCGCTGCCGCCATTTCTCGTCACCAACTGCTGGCTCGATCTACTCGGCGGCCACGGCGCGTGGCGCGAGTGGCTTCCGCTGAATATTTTCTCCACCGGCGGCGTGGTCTGGATTCTGACGCTGCTCACCTGGCCGTTTTTTTTATTCGCCGCGCTGGGGGCGTGGCGGCGGCTGGAGCCGGGCCAGCTTGAAAGTGATCCCGCGCTCTGTGGCGCTAAACTGTTTCGCTGGCTGCTGTGGCCGATGGCGCGGTCGTCCCTCGGCCTGGCCGGAGCCATCGTGTTCGTGCTCGCGCTGAATCAATTCGCCGTGCCCGCGATTTTGCAGGTAAAAGTTTTTCCGGCGGAAGTTTGGGTGGGCTTCAACACCAACCTCGACAACCTCGCCGCGCTGAAACTCGGCTGGCCGCTCATCGTCACGCCCGTGCTGCTCCTGCTCGTGCTGCAGCATCGTGACCTCCGCTGGCCGCGCGGTGAAGGCGGCGTTTCGGCGGCGCTGTTTCGCCGGCAGCTCGGCGGCGGATGGTTTGGGTTCAGCCGTGTGCTGACGCTGCTCGCGCTCGTTTTTTCCGTGGCCGTGCCGCTCGCCCAGCTCGGCGGCAGCCGGCGCACTTGGAGCCAGTTGCTGCCCGCGCTCGAAGCGGGCTGGCCGGCGGTCGGCCACTCGTTCTGTCTCGCGGCGGTCACGGCGACACTGACGGTCGGCGCGGGAATTGTCTGGGGACAGGTAGTCCGCACCCCAAAGGGCGGCGGCACGCTACTCTGGCTGCTCTTTTTCACGCCGGGAATTTTTCTCGGCATCGCGCTGATTTTCATTTTCAACCGGCCCGGCCTCGACTGGTTTTATCGCGGCGCGGGCGTGATGCTGTTCGCGCTGGTCACGCGTTACCTCGCGGTGGGCGGAAGCGGGGCGGCGGGCGCGATCCGCCGCGCGGATCGCGAGCTGATCGACGCCGCGCGGCTCGACGGGGCGCGGGGCTGGACCTTGTTCCGCCGCGTGCTCTGGCCGCAGACCGCACCGCAACTGGCCGCCGCGTGGCATGCCGTTTATCTGCTCTGTTTGTGGGACGTAGAAACGCTGCTGCTCGTGCTACCGCCAGGCGGGGAAACGCTTGCCCTGCGCGTCTTCAACCTGCTTCACTATGGCCACAATTCACAAGTGAACGCCCTCTGCATTTGGTTGCTCGTGCTGGCCGTCGCGCCCTTGGCGGCATGGACCCTGTGGCGGGCGGCGCGGACGCGCTGGACGGTGGCGATGGTTCTCACCGTAATCTTTTCGGCAACGCTCACCGGCTGCAAACCGTCCGTGCGGCCATCGGAATTTCTCATTGACAGCAAAATCTTTTCCCGTGTCCAGATCATCGGCGCGCGCGGCACCGGCAGCGGCGAGTTCAACAAGCCCCGTTCCCTCGCGCTCGACACGAATGACAATCTCTTCGTCGTGGACATGACCGGGCGCGTGCAAAAATTTTCTCCGGCCGGAAAATTTCTACTCTCGTGGCAGATGCCGCAGACTGACCTCGGCAAACCCAAGGGCATGGACTGCGACCGCGACGGCAACATCATCGTCCTCGAGCCGCACTATCAGCGGGTCAACCACTTCA